>JAHJQU010000096.1 GCA_018819005.1 Pseudomonadota bacterium
CCGCATTCGGCAGCAGTTGTCGAAACGCCTTTTTTATGCTACGATACCGCAGGTGGTTGTCACTCATGGTTTGCTCCTCGCTCTGTAATGGGAGCTGTAGCTTACCATGTGTCAACCACTATTTTGTCCGGTAGAGAAAGGCGCTGATAGGAATACCAGTACCGGAAGATTCTGGATTTAGCCAAACATAGAGGCCATTGTCTCGAACTTCAACAATAACTGCATCTAATATTTTTTCGTCTCCACGCCCTAAGAACCTTATAGACTCTGCCTCTGCTTGCTTGAGTCGAGTGACCCTCACTCTTCGCGCTTTGAGATCAATATCTTCAACGGTAGCCTCTATTTGGTCGCCGGGGTGAAGAATCTCCACAGCGAAATTACGGCCGCTAATACTTGCATCATAAGGGTCCATAATCATCTCTAATCCTGATTTTTCTTCTCGAACAACCAGGTAAGTAAGCCGGTCATTAACGTATTGCTCAACGGATGAAACTTTGGCAGAAATGCTATCTCCAACTTTGCGCGTATTACAGAACTTGTCAAAGGGGGTTGGTTCGTCCGGAATCTCAAATAGGATAACTGGAGTACCAGGTTCACTAAAGTCATAGCCAGTAACAAATGCACTAAAATCATTACCTGTGACTTTACTCCCTTGAGCGTGACCTATCCGGCCCCCAAATACGGCTTGTGTTTGCTTCAACGCTTGTTCAGGCGATTGTTTTTTATCCTGTTCATCATCAATTGATTCTTCAAGCATATCTGTCAATTGCGAAGTGCCTTCGATATCTTCTTGAACGTCAACAATAAATTTTTGATCTTCCTCGCTTACCCCTGTAGTCTGGATTGCCTTCTCAGCCTCTAAATATTCAATATCAACGGGCGTATCTATATCTTCGTTACTCCTGCGTGACTGAATTGGAGGTGCGGGCATGACGAGTGGTCCAATTTGAACATCATTTTGTTGCCCATTACTCTGACAGCGGAAAGTTGCACCTACTGGATATGACTGATCAATGAACAACCTCGCCTGAGTGGTAGTTGTAATCAATCCACCGGTCTGATAACGAGTTTCAATGGCGATCAAACGAGCCAAATTTATCAATGGCTGATTTATGTATCGTAACCACTCCGGCTTTATCAGTGTCAAGAAGGATGCAGCTATGATTGTTAGCGGTTCAGATAGAGGGGACATGCGTCGGCGAATGCGCTGTCGCTGTCCACACACAAACGCCTCCATCGCACGGTTCGAACATATAGACTCTGGGCTAATTTCCACAACAGCATCAGAGTGAAGAAGCTCAAGCTCAGGATTACTGCCAGGGTTTGGGATATAGGGCTTATACACCGGTGCCTGATCCAATTCCATCGTAGCTTGCTGCTTTACGGCCAACAAATATATTTGGTTTGGTAACCCATAAGTCATTAATATTCGCAAACGCGTCAATAGATCAAAGTTTATCGGGCGATAAACTTGCTCTTTTTTATGCCCAGACAGGGCCGATAATAGATTTTCACGTTCTGAAGCTATTTGATCTCTAAAAACATGATGGTTTACAAAATATCGGCCGGACCATTTTTCTCGCTCTGCCTTAGTAGTGCGGCCAAAAGTTATCCCTTCCCAGGCTTGCCATATTTTTAGGGAAAATTCGATATCATCTATACATGGGCCGAGTAAACCCTGATGAATTTTGTGAACTGAACGTTTGGTATGAGCATCCCATCCTTTATCCCATAATAATAACTTTGTGTAGCCTCTAAGATTGCGCATGGGCAAGATGGTTGCCATTTCAACAGCACATCCAAAACGATCGGCCAAAATCATTAAATTAGCTATATCAACTTCTTCACCAAAACCACGTAACTCTAATCCGTGATCAGTCAAATCGCCTTGTGCATCAATTGCCCCGATCTGTTGCAGGAAACGAGGAGCACGATCCAATTCTTCTTGAGAAGGTCGTTGAATCCATTCAAAGGTTCTAACATCATCAATACCTGCTGACTTGGCAGTCAAAACAATCTGATCCAAAGGTGCTCGCATGATTTCGGGTTCGGTGTATTTAGGAAATCGGTCGAACTGCTCTTTTGTGTAAAGACAGTGTGCTACTCCTGGTTGAATTCGCCCTCCTCTCCCCCAGCGCTGTTTGCACCCAGCCTGACTATGTATTTTGGGAATCACAAAAGATGTCTGTGTTTTCGAATCCCATTGCGACTCATTAATCAAGCCGCTTTCCACTACGTGAACGATTCCGTCAACTGTCAGAGATGTCTCGGCTACATTCGTCGAAATAACCACTCGAAGCCGCTCTTTATTCTTCTTGGGAAGCAAAGCTGCATCTTGTTGTTTTTGTGGTAGTTTGGTGTATAAAGGTAGAATGTCGACCTGACCGGCTAGAGTTGTATCATCTTCGACGCCGGCTCGAATTAATTCGACAGCCCGTTCAATAGGTGCTTCACCGTGAAGAAAACCTAGAATATCTCCCCTGGCTTGCTCTTTTCCAGACTGTATATCACGTAAGATTTGCAGAACCTTCTTTGCCATTTCATCTGGCATTCGACCAGACCATTGTTCTTCAGGGAGAGCATCTTCCTCACGAAACCGGGTCTCGACTGGGTGTTCACGTTTCCCTGGAAAGCCATAAAAGCCAACTGATGAGTCTTTAAGGGCAGTCGCGATTTGTTGGTTATTGTAAGATAAGAACCCCTCACCAGTATCGCTGGCAAATTTATCTGGGTCAATCCCTTTGGGACCACCATAATATTCCAGAAACATTCCAGCATTAATCGTAGCGCTGGCAATGATGAGTTTTAGTTTGGGATATCGCGGCAGTTGGGTTCTAAACAACCCCAATATAAGATCAATGTTTAAGCTCCGCTCATGAGCTTCATCAATCATAATTACACTGAGACGGCCAAGCTCATTACGCACAATCATATTAATAAGCGTGCCGTCTGTCATGTAAACCATTTTGTTGCGCCAGTCAGTGGATGGACTACCACTATGGCGAAAGCCCACATCAAACCCCGCCCCAAGATTGGATCCATGTAAATCGCGAGCAACGAATAACGGAATATTCCTGGTAGCCTGAATGCGCGGTTGAGTAATTATGATCTGTCCATTCCGAGTAAATAAATCTCCTGGAAACGGCTCAGGGGGTATCATTAGACGATATGGCAGGAAAGTGGATTTACCGGCTCCTGTTGGACCAACCACAACTGTAACTTGCTTCTTCTGCATCAGCTCAAAGTATTCTCGGATATGAGAATCTTTGATACCAAACTTGTTTAGGTCAAAGGTTGGTTCCCGATCCCTGGCCTCGTGAATACGAGGTGGACGGACTAATCCACCCAGGCGGCCTGCCTGCAAACCAGTGGGTGGGATGGGTAAAATTGGAGTCAATTCAAAATGAGAGAGACCGAGCGTCGTAATTTCGCGTGAGTGCAACCTTCGACATTCAGGACATCGCTCTGGTCGTGACAATCCCCTACGTACGCCGAGTTGGTAAGAATCGTCCGAATAGCCATATTCCTTCCCGCAGTCTTTACAAGTAGCGTACCATTCACGAGGCATTAGTGTCGCTTCCTCCTGTCTTAATCCCAGGATTTGCCTTGTTGATAACTATTTCCACCCCGGAAGTAGAGTGGCAAAACGTGCAAGGAAGGAGTTTTTTGGCTACGTAATAGTAGAAGCTTTTGCACAACTCCCCTATAAAATCCGATTATCGCTGGCTCAAAGCCAGTATGAAACATGTGCATATATAAATCGCCTTGTTTCAAGCTTTCTTCGAGTTGACTTGTAGTTGTGTTATAGCAAAATTCATCTGTCTCTGCCAGCGTCCGAGTTCTTGATACTTCACGGTTGCGAAACCAGCAAAAATCAATTTCCGGATCTAATTCGAAATGACGCATACTCATCAGGGAAACCTTAAGCGGACGAGATACCAGAGTCGTATCTGCATTTGATGAACGATACAAGCATAAAACTGGAAATGGTTCGGCCTCTGAACCATCAGAATAAGCAATACGAAGTTGCGCTGTTGTTAGAGGGCGATCACCTGTAACAAAAACAAAATGGTTTAGTGCCTCCGTGATTACATCATGAGGGGCTTGATTGCCAAAACTAACTGGTTCATTGTTTCGAAGAGCTTCCTGAATTTGCCCGACCAGGATTCTTAACAGATGCTGTTTCTTGCCCTTTTCGCCAAACAATTCTCGATCCAGTTCGGATATTTCAAATTCCGGAATATTTATAAACTGATGCGCATCCTCCGCCTTTGGCGCGCTGCCCCTATATTGTGCTAAAACAGCTTCATCATACTGAGAAGACAAAAAGCTCGTCTGCAATTCAACGACTCCACAATCTGTTCGACCTGCATTCTCTAAAAATACCAGCCTTTGTTTGATCACAGGCGCTTCGCTCAATCCTTGCTGCTGTGCCCATAGTTGAAAGGCTTGACGATGTTTTTCGACCTGATCTGGAGGAAAGAAACTGGCTCCCAATCGATCATCATTTATTGGATGATCAGCTAAACGAGAAAGAATAGATAAGTACCCATCATAGCAAACTGTAGCCGGGAAATTCCCAGATCGTATAATGTCCGGGAATTCTTTCCAATCCTTTATCCATTGGATGCGTCCACTATGTACAATCTCTTGTTCTAGCTGCCGGCAGATCAGCGTATAACGAGTATGTTCATCTTGAAGATTTACCTCTTTGCTAACTCGCCTTTCGCAACTCAAAGCGTCTGACGCGAATGTTGATAAATTAAGACGAGAAATTGTCGAAGGAGATCGCCAGAATGGGCCTGGTATGGCGCATAAGTAAAATCTAGAAATGGTCATTGTCTTAGCACCCTGCTAGTTGCTAAACGTTGATTAGCATCTACATCCAAAGTATTTGCCGATTCAGGGCAAACAAGAATACCAATTCCTGCTTGAGCAGCCTTGCTTTGGATTTGAGAAATCCAATCCTTAGGCATGTCTATAAAGTCTCTTGGAACCAAAAGGAAGGCTGGAGCATTCTTGTCTGCTTTCATTTTGGCAGCTGTTTGTATATCTGCAGTGATGTGAAAACGTAAATCCGCCTGATCTCTTGCTCTCACAAGTACTTGAAATAATATATTTTCTGGAATAGATTGTTTGATGTCAATTCCATATAGCCATGCTAATTCAATTGGCTCAGAACAATGGTAATACTTGGTATACAACTGTCCATCAAAGCTTATTTCTACTTTTCGGAAATCATCTTCCATGTCAAAGTCCACACCATCATCACTCTGTCGCTCACGTTGCAACATAATGCGTTCAAACATACCCGCCATTAAGGCTGCACGAGCATGTAACAAGTCATGGTGATAAAGATGGCGCTGTTCTGGTTTTGCCTGACCGCCAAGAATGCTTTCTGGATTTTCGCTCCCTAAAACAATCATTTCCAACTGCTCTTTGGACCATACACCATGATGAACCACATAGCATGCGCGCGCCATCTGCAGCTTGCCAACCTTTTCTAAAAGCTGAATATGATTCTGTAATTCTTGAGAAAAGCCGGTCATTGCAGCATACAACGCCTTAGCTTCAGCTGGTTCTATTCTTCCTTTGATTTTTTGGCCCAATTGTATGCCATATTGTCGCGCCAGTCCTTGAAGTTCAGCGGGAATCTGGCCTCCCTCCACATTCTTTGTAAATCTCAACTCCATTGTTCCGCCGCATTTGTAAGCTTCTGAAAGCAGAAATGCCGTCAGCGCCCGAGCGCCAGCCAAAGGGCCGTACTCAGGAACATCTGCGGTTAGAAAAACATCAATCTGTAAGAAATTCCCCTCCTGATCATGGCGGACAACCGTCACACCAAAAACAACATCTTGTATGCAATAACGATAGGGTCGCCAATCTGTATTACGCGGAAGTTTTCCTCCTTTAGCATGATCATAACTGTGCTTATTTTGGAAATTATTCACATGGTACATAAAAACTGACCAAGCTTTGTCGAAAGTATCCCTAACATTTTTATTTGATACTTCCTCTGGTTGTGGCGAGGATATCGCTACTAATCGATTCCAGAGATATTCTTGAAAACTGAGTGCAATTTGAGGTAATTCGCTAATTGATTTTGGATCTTCAGCATTAACAATTACAACTGGAGCTGGCTTCGATCTCTCCCTTTGGCAAACAATACAAGCATAATAACCATCCCCTAATTCTTCAATAGGCACAAGCTCCAATGGCATATCGTTGTGAGCCAACCGGAGTTCCAAAATAGCATCTGAAACGGTCAGCGCATTTTTAACTCCTATGCCTATAATTGAAACATCCTTTACAGTCAGGGCCCCATAAATTTCCAAGAACTGTTTATAATCTTCTGGAAGATTTATGTCAAATGCGTACTCGATCTCTATAATTTCAGCAGATGCTCTTGGGCCAAAGTGGATTAATTGCTTGTCAAATGAATTGATAAGCCTGGTCAACTCGGGTCGAGTAACTCTGAAGCTTGCTTTCTCTTTATCCATCGAACTCATTAGCTAAAATCAGAAAGGGGCTTTCTCATTAGCTGTTTCCATTGAGTTGCATCCTCATCAACGCGTCTAAATAGGGAAACCATCTGTTTATTTGGATCTATGTGAACGCCTAGAACTCGTACTTTATCTAAATCAAACTCCAAATTTCTCTCTTCTTTCACTGCCTTTAACCAACCATTGCTCATTTGTCTAAAACCTTTTCCATCTTTACTGTCACTTTTATATACCCCCGTATCAAGCATGGCTGCAAAAGGTTTTCCAGAATAGCCTGTCTTAACCTCCACAATAACGGTATTCCTTACACGATCATATCCTCTGATGTCAAATCCTCTAGATTTAGGAATTATCACTCTTTGGGTTCCATCCAAGTACTTGGTTTGGATTAAAACCTCGGCGGCTATTTCTTCTCCAATTTCCCCCTGCTTCCGATCCAGATCACGTTGCTCTCTCTCTATTCTATGAATTATTTCCGCCTTATACACCTCCGATAATTCAGGGGAGACGGCATATAGCATTTCTAAGTCATGTGAAAATTTTTCCAGTGTTGGAATTGCCTTTTCTTGTTTGTCAGATGAAACCGATGTAATTACTGCGCGCGATACATTCCTGCGAATCATTTCAGCCATTTCTTTCGCACTTTTATAGGCTGTACTGCCGACTTGAATACGCACATATTTTGAACTCTTTGTATCAATAGTACTAATTCCTTCTTTCAATGTTGAGTTTAATTGTGCTAAATCTCGTAGCGAGACAATCAAAAAACATCCCATATGGTTTTATCTCCAGATAGAACCCGCTAACGGATTAAAGTATAGCACAGGATTTCACATTCCGCTCCAGTTTTCACAGCCCCTTGCGCACCTGCTTCACCAGCCAGCCCTCCAATTCCGGGATATTCTCGCTCAACCGCGCCACAGCCACGACTGGCAGCCAGCGGCGGTACTCGTCCTCGCCTCCGGGACGAAGCTGGAAGTAACGGCGCAGATAAACAGCGTGGAACAGCCGCACGAAGGCCTTCATCAGCCGGTTGGAGACCTGCTCGGAGGCGGCCGCGCCGAGGGTGGGCTGGCCCATCTCTTTGCTCACGCACCCTCGACCACCACCATATTCGTCTTCGCGTACTTGTGCCGCAATGCCCGCGCCGGGGCGTATTCGGGTGAATTGAGCCACTGTTTGACGCGTTCAACGCTCTCGAATTCCAGGATGACCAGCCGTTTGGCGCGCCAATCGCCTTCCAGCGTTTCGTGCGCACCGCCGCGGGCGATGTACCTTCCGCCGTAGAGTTGTACGGCAGCCGGGGCCAGCTTGACGTATTCCTTGTAGCCTTGCGGGTCGGTGACCTCGATATCAACTATGACATATGCGGTCATGGCAGATCCTTTATAGAGTATTACTCTTGAAAAACTATCACAATCGCGAAGATTTTGTAGCGCGATATGCTTCGCGATATCGCCATATGGTTGCGGAATGAATTCCGCGTTACGTATGTTTCAAAATGTAAGCACCGATGCGCTCGATTGCCAGCCGCGCTTCGGGGATATAGGGCGTAAAAGCGTGCCAGACGTGCCACATGCCCGGCCAGATTTC
>JAHJQU010000007.1 GCA_018819005.1 Pseudomonadota bacterium
CGCTGGACCACCATGTCCTGGCCCATAATACGGTGTGGATGATTGATCTCAGGAATCCCGGTCTTTGCTACTGTTGGCATACGTGTATTTTCAACAACATCCGCGCAATTCTTTCCGATTGTCGATTTCGGGTCAATTCCTATAAAATTTCCGTAGGTTGAGCTGAAAAAAATGATTTTCCCGTCAGGCTCCGTGATCATCACCCCATTGCGGATGTTGTCTAAAACCAGCTCATAAAATTCAATTTTTTCCTGATATTCTTTTATCGTTTCAGAAGGCATTGCAGGTGACCCCGTATAAACAGCAGATAATCTTTGCTTATTTATTACATCACAATAAGAAAACAATCAACGGGGATTTTAATGGACTGTCAAGAGCCGCAATTGACTGATTTTGAAAAGTATGCAAGATTACAATTAATGATGGGCCTGCTGTGGTTGCAACAGAAACCACGCTGCGAGAAGATGTTTTGGACAACAGAAAAAGGAGAGATTTAATGGGAGACAAGGGGGGAAAGAAAAATAAAGAAAAGGGGCAGAAACAGAACACCGAAAAACAGAAACAAAAGTCAAAAAACAAGATTGATAAGCAGCCGAAAAGAACCCCTAACAGATAGCCTGATGAGATTTACGACTCACTCAACATCGTCACACTCCTTAGGCATAATGGAAACAGCCTATGTTTCTTCCTGATGTGCATAACAGTTCTTCCTGTTATCAATAAATCACCAACCTTGTCGAAAATGCAAGACTTCCAAATCGCAATCATTGATATTATTTCCAAAATATGTGGTGTGAAAAACCTGTTCTATGAGGGAGGGGCCTGGACTAACGGATGCATGGTGAAATAATTTGGCACCCTCGGAAAACCGGGCGGTAAACTGAAAAAACAAACATCTACCTGAGTATCGGGACAAACCGGTATTCTCGGTTCATTATGTTGAAAATATAAAGTAGCGGATGCCTGCGAGGTTTGATGCCAGATGGGCCTTAATTGTTGGAGGAATTGCAGCATTAATAGCCGGAATTGGAGTTATTGGAAGACAGGCTATTCAGGAGATACCATAACGGTTAATGGATCGGAGTAGAGGGAAAAAGAGAATCTTTTATACTTGGCAGGAAACCGGCAAAGGCAAATAAGTATTTGCTTTTTGATAAATAAATCTGTAAATATAAGATGTTATTTATACTCATAAAATTAAAGGAGCAGAATGAAGAGAGTTATTCTTGCCGTCACCGTCCTGCTGGTCGCTTTCTTTACATATACAGGTGGCTTTCAGAACCTTAACAGATCCAAACCGGATGTACCCTCCCCTGTTACCGAAAACACAGGGAAAATTTTCAGGGAGATAACAGGTGTCATAAAAACCGGGGAGACCCTCTACGATATCTTCAAAAGGTACGGACTCGATGTAAGAGACTTGTTTCTCATGAGGAATGCGTCCGCCAGCATTCACAGGTTAAGGAATATCTCTGCGGACCGCCAGTTCAAACTCATGGTAGATGAGCATAATAAGGTCCATTCTTTCAATTACAGCATCAATGACGATCTTTTCCTGAATATCATGCGGAATGAAAATGGCTTCAAAGCAGAAAAGATCGAAGTTGAATATGAAAAAAGAATAGGTCAGATAGGAGGTGTTGTAAAGGACAGCCTTATCGCATCAATAGGCGAAGGCTTGGAAAGGACTTCACTGGCACTCAACATATCTGATATATTCGCGTGGGATATCGACTTTACGACAGACCTGAGAAACGGAGATACATTCAAGGTAATAGTCGAGGAACTCCATAAAGACAATGAGTTCAAGAAATACGGTAACATAGTGGCTGTCGAATTTGTCAACAACGGCAAAGAATATAAAGCATACAGATTTGAGCATAATGGGAAGGTCGGTTATTATGACGATGAGGGGAACACATTAAAGAGGGCATTCTTAAAGGCTCCCCTAAGCTTTAGAAGAATCAGTTCCAGATTTTCAAAGAGACGGTTACACCCTATCCTCAAGAGATACAGACCACATCATGGGATTGACTACACCGCGCCTCAAGGCACGCCTGTATCGGCTGTGGGAGACGGCACGGTAACATTTTCAGGCTATCAGGGGGGGTACGGAAAACTTGTGATGATAAGGCACCGCAACGGATACAGGACTTGCTACGGTCATCTCTCAAGGATCGGTAAGGGTATTACTCCTGGTGTTAAAATTGATCAGGGTGAAGTTATAGGATATGTCGGTTCCACTGGGCTTGCAACAGGCCCGCACCTGCACTACGAGATGAGTGTAAACAATAAACCGGTAAATCCCCTGAGGATCAAAATCCCCAGTGGTGAGCCGCTGCCTGAAGTTGCGTTGGCGGAATTTGGCTCCTTTCGCGAACAACTGTCGAAAAAACTCGCATCCATAACGCCTGAATCTATTCTGGCCACCGGGAATAATCGCAAAGAGTCGGCAGATGGAGCCTGATGTCACGAAGCTATACCTGATTACGATACACTATCATCCATATTCTTAAATCGTAGAATCATGGTGATTCCCGTAAGGCCGTTCACAGCCAGCTAAGTATAGGCAAGCCAGCCGATGGTAAACGAGCGGGTGAAGACTGGCCTCGTTCATGGCCAGTATGACAAGGGGCCGGCTGAGGCTATCCGAGAGCCAGCTGCCGAGAGGCACAGCAGAACTATAACTGCTTCAAAAAAAGGTCGTTGAAGAGACGCGCCTGGCACTCATACTCGCGGAAATCCGCTACCGCGAAGGTTCGGACGACCTGCTGATGGCGCTCGGGGGCGGATGGAAGATCCTTGAAAGATAGGGTATGTAACATACAGCACATGAGTGCGACGGGAAAGGGATACGGCGCAAGGCGTGAGGAGAGGTGTGCGCGGGAATCGGGGGCAATCATGTTGGTAGGTGCAGCAAAGGGCTGCATTCCTTATAATACTTAGAAAGTTAGAATTGATAAACTCTTTTTTTTTAAAAACTCTGCCTAATATGATCAACGTAAAAACAGGAAAAAATACTGCTTAAAATCATTCTCTGTCCATCTGAAAGTATTGTTAATAATATTTTTAGCTTTTACCATTTAAATATACAGATTGAAAGATTGGATATTTATTAA
>JAHJQU010000514.1 GCA_018819005.1 Pseudomonadota bacterium
ACAGCAATAGCTCCGATTTTATATGCGGCAATATGGGTTAAAGCCGTTTCAGGAGACTGGGACAAAAGGATGCCTATCCGGTCCCCTTTTTCAATACCCGCATGAACAAGACCGTTTGCAAGGCGGTTTGAAAGCCTTTTTAACTCCCAGAAAGTGTATTTTTCTAACCGGCCCTTCTCGTCTTCGTATATCAGAGCAAGACGATACCGCTGGCCTGCCCATTTGTCGCATATGTCCACTCCGATATTATAATTTGCCGGTATCTCCCATTTAAAAGACCGGCAGACTTCATCGTAGCTTTTCCCTTTCCGCAGCATTTCCCGCTCTCCTTATTTGGTTTCCATCCGGAACCCAGCAACTTCAATATATTCTGGATACCGGCTTTCACCGGTATGACGATTTGTGGACTTTTTACGAAGCCATCATACTTACGTTACATCAACCAGATTTGATATCCGCCGGATTGTATCATTTATAAAGTCGCTGTTTTCAATTATTACTTCAATGGCGTTATTCGGGCATGTATCAACACACCGGCCGCATCCCCTGCATGCCTGTTCATTTATTACGGCATGTTCGTTCACGACATGAATCGCGTTCACGAAGCAGACATTCTTTGCGCATGTGCCGCATCCCAGGCATTGATCGTTTACGCGGACCGATATCCCCGGCATTCTGGAGACTTTGCCACCGATTTCAGGAGTGATTGCCGGCAACATCTTCCACAAGCAGCAACACGGGCAGCAGTTGCATATCGTAAGAAGCTTCTGGCCAGGACCGACACCCAGCCACACAGTATCAAGCTTGTTGCGGCCGATAAGATGAACCAACCCGGCTTCCCGGCAGCGTACTGCATGGCCAAGTGCCTCGTCGGATGTGACGCGCCGCCCAAATTTCGGATTGATATTTATTGCGGCTTCTCCCAGAAATATGCAGCCGAGATCAACGGGATAATCTCTGCAATGTGCTGAATCCCGGCAAATACAAAAATCCATGATCCAGTGATAATTTGCCTCCCGGATAAAATGATCAACAACAAGGGATGGAATCATCAGGCTTTCCGGCCGGTCAACGGACGCATTGACCGGTATCGCCTTGTCTTTCGGTAAATACAAAATATCATCACCGTCAAACAGGGCATAATCAACCATGCGGCCTATGATCGGAAAATGCGTCAGTCTCGAGAAGAAGAACCGTCCGGAGAAGGTTTTGTTGATGAGTGTTTTAATCCAGTAAGGGCTGGCCATGAAGCAATCAGCTTCCTCCTCCCATTTTATAACCCTTCTCCCTGAAAAGTCTCAGGCACACATTCGCAATCTGGACATCGTAGAATAATCCCTTATTCTTCTCAATCTCCTCAAGGGCTATATCGATACCAAGGGAAGGACGGTAAGGACGATGTGAGGAGATGGCTTCAACCACATCGGCTACGCATATAATCCGGGCTTCAAGAAGTATCTGGTCTCCTTTTAAACCCTGCGGATATCCTGAACCATCCATTCTCTCATGATGCTGAAGGGTTATCTCGGCTATGGGATAGGGTAACTCAGCATCTTTTAATATGTTATAACCTGACTCAGCATGAGTCCTTATAAGGCTCATTTCTATATTTGTCAGTCTCCCGGGCTTGCTTAATATTTCTGCAGGTACCGCAATTTTGCCGATATCATGGATTGCGCCTGCCATTCTGACGTTGTCAATAGTATCTGCTGATAATCCAATCTCCTGCGCAATAGAACGTGCAAGTTTCGAAACCGCTTTCTGATGGCCTGCAGTATAAGGATCCCGCGTTTCTATAGTCAGTGATAAAGTTTGCATAGTCCCTATCAGGTTCTTCCTCAGCTTCTCAGCGGTCTTATTCAATTCATGCTCGAAAAGTTTGCGTTCGGTAATGTCGACAACAACCCCTCTGATATCTTTTGGTTTGCCCCAGAGAGTACTTATGCTTGAATTTATAATAGCCGGAAAGAGACTCCCATCTTTTCTCTTTAAAGTGTATTCGGCGCCTTCGGTTTTCTCTTCACTCAGCAGTCTTTGAATGTCTCCTTCAGATTTATCAACGTCTTCTGGTGAAAGAATATGCCGTGCATTCAAACCTTCTTCGATATCTTCCTCTTTATATCCAAAAGATTGAAACATGGCTTTGTTGGCAGAAGTAATATTGGCTTCCAAATCCATTTCATAGACCGGAATAGGCAAAAAATCATAGAGATCCCGGTATTTTTTTTCACTTTTACGAAGCGC
>JAHJQU010000097.1 GCA_018819005.1 Pseudomonadota bacterium
AACTATCAGATCCCACTTCTTGCCTGGAACCCACTCATGATTGCTTCCATCCTGGTGCAACATCATGCCGGGAATGGGAGCTCGTTCCCGACGCTTGCGATGGGTGCCCCGCTTCCTGCTCCTTTTAACCAACTTGGCTGTCTGAAGCGTATTCTTCACCCAGGTGTAACTCCGTTGTCCCCCATCACGCCGATACCACCAATAAAAATGCTTTACGTTCCAACCAAGGTGTCGCCTACCGTACAAATCTGAAACAGCAAACACCTCGTCTACCGGTGCTCGTCGGAATGAGGCCTGAGTCAATCGTCTGTCCGACAAACCCTCCAGACTAAAAAAACAATGTAGATAGAAATACCTGAAACAACTATTAACAAAAGATTATTAAAAAGTGACAAAGTGTGTTCATGGATCAATTTAAACCGACTTTTATCATTGCTCAATAAATTGAGTATTAGTTTTAAAAAACGTGCTGTAGCAATTGACCAGTATAGTAATACTATGGTCTTCAAAACTCCAAAAGTAATAAAACTTACATTTTCTTCAAATCCAAGCCTTTGGGCTGCTAATATAAGACCAAGAATAATTATACTTATAAATATTGGTTTGTGGACTATCTCAACAATCTGGTCATCAAATTCAATTTTGGTTTTTTTTATCCACTTCTTAATAAAGGAAGAAATAATCACATCTATAATTTTTGCGATGAATAATGAAATTACAATGATCAATAAGGCTTGAATATACATATCTGGCGCTATTTTAGCTAATAACTCAATAAGATTTATTTTAGCAATTTCCATTATTTCTCCTAATAAGTAAAAACAATATTTAGTTCAAAACGATTATCCGGATTTATTCTATCTGTATAGAAATATCCGGATTACACTAAATTAATAAATATCCAATCTTTCAATCTGTATATTTAAATGGTATAAGCTAAAAAGGGGAAGGCACGGGGGGTGAACGTTATTTTTGTTCGTTATTTTTGTTCTGGGCGTCCCCATATGTTTTCCCTTGCCTTTTATCTGTGGACGGATTATTAGAAAGCATGGTACTCTATATCGAATGAGAGGTAAAATATGATTCAAAAACCTTTGTTTGTCAGGGCGGAATGGGACGAAGAAGCGCGTGTATGGGTTGCCACTAGTGACGATGTTCCAGGACTTGCTACTGAGGAAGATAGTTTCGAGAGGCTTATCGAAAAATTAAAAATAATGATACCTGAGCTTCTTGATGCAAATGGCATTGGTCGGGAATATGAAGTGCCTTTCGAAATCCTTACCAGGAGGTTTGAAACTGCACAGCGCACAGTCTATTAATGGCTGATTATACCAAAGAATTGGAAAAATATTTGTTAGAAGCGGGGTGCCATTTTGATCGTCAAGGGAAAGGCGATCATGAGATCTGGTTCAGCCCGATATCCAAGGTAAAATTTGTTATCGATAAACATATCAAATCCCGTCACACGGCCAATGCAGTTTTAAAACAAGCTGGCTTACCGAAACAATTTTAATCTTAAAATAATCCGCAAAAACGCTTCTCATTCCTATCGCGCAAAGGCAAATCAATAGTTGCTTTTTGATGAATAAGTTTAAAAGTTTAAGATGTCCCCTATATTCCCCCCGTGACAAAAAAAAATGCTGCCCGCCTGAGAAGGCGGACAGCGCTGGTTTATACAACCGTTGTTGTTTAATGGTTAATAATCATTCAATGTCCGGATCATCAATCAGCATGTCGAGCTGCGCGGTTGACGTGTCCCCGTCGCCATCGATGAGGGTATAACTAAATATCTCATGAACATCTCCTGGGCCATGGCTGCCGGCTGGCGGCTCCCCAGAGCAAATTTTTTCTCCTCTCCGATCAGCCGAATGAGGAAGAGGGGCTCACTTTCCTGAAGATGGGGATTGTGGGATATGGGAATACCTATATCTCTCAAGTACGGCTCCTCGAGGCGATGCGTGTCATTTCAGGCGGCGCCGTCTGGCTGGGACAGAAGGTCATACAGCAATTGATTCTGGAATCCTATTCCAAATTAAAGGAACAGGGCGCACTGGAATCCGGGCAAAGATTGGCCGGTTTGACCCCAGCAGAGCATAAGGTTGCCGAACTGGTGGCCCAGGGCCAGTCCAATCTTGAAATTGCGTTCAATCTCAAGATCTCCGAACGAACGGTCAAAGCACATCTAACTTCC
>JAHJQU010000098.1 GCA_018819005.1 Pseudomonadota bacterium
AAAATCTTGTTTTCATTTTGGGATCGTAAACGCTTTTTGTAAGTTCCAGCTTTGTTCCTGAAGCAAGAATTAATTTACTTTCATCATTCAAAAGGATCTCAATGCGTCCCTTTTTTTGTGTGATAACAGTGTCTCTTTCAAAAACAGGAAGCTCTTTATCTGCCTTGTATCCTGACGCATCATCCGAATGAATTATGATAACGCTTTCCTGTACGGAAAGAACTTTTCCGATGGGAAGTCCCTTGCCGGGGAGAAATTTATCTTTAATGACAAGGCGTTCAGGCATCAATGTTCCGGCGTGTGAATATCCGGAAATAAGAGTAATAAACAACGTTGCTAAGACAAGGATGCTGAAAAAATTGCTGTTTATCCGGCCCATAATTTTATTATTATAATTCATTATCTTCCTTCCGATAAATTCTGAATCAAAACAAGATTATACAATACAATCGATGAACGAGTTTGAGTCTGATTATCATAATCTGCTTAATTCCGCAACCGGGTACTTTTTTTGCAGATTGACGCGGAGATCGCTCAAAAGGGCCATTTCCGGATGAAAACTATATGATGCTGCGTTCCCCGAGGTTTCCGTAACGATGATAGCTGTCGCATATGCTCTGTTCATGGAAATAGTGCAAAAGTTCGATCCTTCCCTCCATAACTACCCTTGCCCTTGAAATATAAAAACCTGTTTTCGCGGCTTCCTGAAAAATTTCAAAAGGAACACGGTCAGGCGCAGCATACCGGATGCGCTGAATTTTTTCTATCATCCCGGCAAGATCCCGGTCTGTCTGACGGAGAACCGGTGCGTCCTGCAGGAAGGATTTTCCGTCCATGCCTGTTAAGAAGGATGTTGCCATATTATTCATTTCAGCGGGAATACTGACAATAAGCCCGCATCTTGCAATCTTTACTGCGGCTATTCGCGCAAGGATATCAAAAAGGGTGTCGTCTCTATGTAGCCGTACCGCAACTCTGCCCACAGGAAGGTAACGCAAAACATTATCCTGCCCGCGCAGATGAAAATAATCTTTTTCCTCGAAAAATTCCTGCTCGGCATTGAAAAGATAGCTTTTTATAGCGCGTATTGTTTTATATATATCGTCTTTAACCTGACTGAATTCTCCCCAGTTTAATTTCAGGCTCCACTCCCGGGCAAGTCTCAACAGGGCATGGTCGGTATGTATGGCGCCGGTTTTCGGATATGATATGTCCTCAAAGTTCATAAACTGAGCTGCGTAATTGGGCCCTCCCGCCTTGATGCCTGCTCCGATCGCGGATTTTCCCATGCCGCCGAAAGGTTGACGAAGAACTATAGCGCCTGTTGTACCCCTGTTGATATAAAGGTTGCCGGCTTTTATCTCTTCCTTCCATAGTTTTTGCTCCCGCTTGTCAAGGCTTTCGAGACCTGAAGTGAGGCCATAACCTGTCTGGTTTACAATTTGAATGGCATGGTCAAGATCATTAGCGCACATAACACCGAGTATCGGACCAAAAAATTCGGTCATATGGGTATAAGACCCTGGGGTAACTCCCCATTTTATGCCGGGAGTCCACATGAAGGGATTGCCGTCAATATTTTCCGGTGTAAGAATCCATGATTCTCCGGGCTCAAGCTTCTCCATCGCGCATTTGAGATCTCCGGCGGGGGGATGGATAAGTGGTCCCATTTTGTTTTCAAAATTCCATGCCGATCCGATCATAAGGCTTTTTGCCGCGTCAACAAGCTGCTTTTTGAAGTTTTCATCTTCATATACCTCTTTTTCAAGAATCAAAAGAGACGTTGCCGAGCATTTCTGGCCACTGTTGCCGAATGCCGAGTGAAGCACATTCTTTATAGCCTGATCCCTGTCGGACATTGCAGTCACTATGGTTGCGTTCTTGCCGCCTGTTTCAGCCGCAAGGAATACCCCCGGTCTTTCCTTTAATATATTAAGGCCGGTTTCTGTTCCGCCGGTTAAGATTATGAAATCTACATTGGGATGGTTCGCAAGCTTTGATCCCGCGCCTGATCCTGTGCACGGGATGAACTGCAGGACATTTCCGGATATGCCGGCTTTCCAGAAACACCGGCAGAGAACCCATGCAGCAAGGACTGCTTCCGATGAAGGCTTGAAAATAACTGTGTTGCCGGCCGCAAGGGAAGAGACTATCCCGCCGCAGGGTATTGCAACCGGGAAATTCCACGGAGAAATCACGAGACCAACCCCTTTCCCGGAGCAACTGACATTTTCGATACCGGCGAAAGTTCCGGCTGTATAGGGATAATATTCCGCAAAGTCGATAGCTTCGGAAACTTCAGGGTCGGCTTCGGCGAATATCTTGCCGGTGTTGGCGGTTGATGCTCCTATAAGATCTCCCCTGGCAAGTCTCAGCTCCCCTGCCACCTTCGAAAGAATCTCATGGCGCTGTTTTATTGTTTTTTCCCTCCAGTCATCCGGATCTGATTTGGCAATTGAGACTGCTTTAGCCGCGTCTTCATCTGATGCCATGGCAAATATTGCCGTGCAGATATCAGGCGATGAAGGATCGAAGCACTTTTTTATCTGTCTCCCGGAATAAATTTCTTCTCCTGCTATGACTATCGGGATTTCAAAAGGTTTATTATCTTTTCCTTTTTTCCACTTGTCCCTGATCCCTTCAGCCCATTTCCTGTTTGCGGAAAGAGCCCAGTCGGTGTCAGGCTCGTTGTCGAATTCGTCCCCGTAAAAGGCGCCTCTTTTTTCAGGAAAAATTTCTGCCTTTCTGTTTTGAATGCGTTTTGGAGATTCTCCGGCCTTGTCTCTGTGGTTATAGGATGCAATGAACTGGTCCATCAGGAAAGACCATTCTTTTGAGCCGGTCTTAAGATTGCATGAATAACGCAGAAAATTGTCTTTGGCCGTGTTTTCATCAAGTCTGCGGATGAGGTAAGCGATAGCATTTATAAACTGGTCTCTGGTTGCGACAGGTGCATAAAGGAGTATATCGCCGGTTGTTTTCTGAATAGCCCGCCTTATGTGATCCGCCATGCCCTCAAGCATTTCAAAAGAAAAATATTCAAATATATTATTTTGCTTTGCAAGATTGAAGGCATATGCCAGTTCAAAAAGATTATGGGAGGCAATCCCGAGATTTACCGCCTTAATCCTTGCCGTGTCCATGCCGTAATCGACCATGCGCTTGAAATTTGCGTCAACATCGAGCTTGTTGTCATAGAGAGCAAGGGGCCAGTTGTGAACGGCAGCATCGAATAGTTCCATTTCCATGTTGGCCCCTTTGACGATTCTGATTTTAATTGGATTTCCGCCCTTTGAAACCCTTTCCACGGCCCATGCGGTTAAATCTTTTTGTATGGGAAATGAGTCCGGAAGATATGACTGGAGCACAATACCGGC
>JAHJQU010000099.1 GCA_018819005.1 Pseudomonadota bacterium
ACCGGTATTGGAATCCCTGACACAATTCTCGACAAGATATTCGAACCCTTTTTCACAACAAAGGAGGTCGGGAAAGGAACCGGGCTGGGACTGTCGATCAGTTACGGAATCATAAAGGAGTGCGGCGGAAACATCACTGCCGAATCCGAGTCTGGAAAAGGAACGTGTTTTATAATGCAGTTTCCGGTGGCAGCAGAATGAGCCGTCGTTCAAAAATAACCGTAACATCTGAATGCCGTGAACGGCATAAGGAGCCGTAACGAAATGGTCAGATATGTAATGATTATTTCGTTACGGCTCCTAAAAAGAGAGGTTATATGGTTTTGGATTTCGAAGTTATGAAATATCCCGGGTCCGGAAAATTAAATAAAACGATCCTGCTGGTCGACGATGAGGCGGATATCCGTGATATTCTGGGGATAACCCTGTCTGATTTCGGCTATCAGGTAATCGCCGCGGATAACGGCGAAAAAGCCTTTCGTATCTTTTGTGAACTGAATCCGCCTATTGTACTTACGGACATTAAGATGCCCGGCATGGACGGAATTACCCTTCTCCAGAAGATCAAATCACAGGGTTCCGAAGCGGAAGTCATCATGATTACAGGTCACGGTGACATGGATCTCGCTATCAGAAGCCTCAAATACGAAGCATCCGGATTTATCACGAAGCCTATCAATGTAGATTCGCTGGAAGTGGCATTGAAAAGAGCCTGCGATAAAATTCTCATGCGGGAAAAATTAAGGGAATATACCGAAAATCTCGAGCGCCTCATCAAGGAAAAATCCGAGCTTCAGGACAATCTTTCCGCACTGGGTCTGATGTTAGGCACAATATCTCACAGCATCAAAGGGCTTTTAACAGGTCTCGACGGTGGAATGTACTTGGTCGATTCCGGATTTAAAAAGGAAAACCTGGAAAAAACCGCTGAAGGATGGACAGTCGTAAAGCAGATGGTCGGGCGGATCAGAAAATTGATACTGGACATCCTGTTCTATTCAAAGGACCGGGAAATGAGCCTTGAAAAGGTTGATGTATGCGCTTTCGCCGAAGA
Source organism: Pseudomonadota bacterium (assembly GCA_018819005.1). Classification (GTDB taxonomy): domain Bacteria; phylum Desulfobacterota; class Desulfobacteria; order Desulfobacterales; family RPRI01; genus RPRI01. The sequence continues at coordinate 1,055 of JAHJQU010000099.1, forward strand.
AACGGCAATGGTGATTGAATCCAAGATACTTGACCGGCAGATTGAATTTGTAAAGGATTTCGATCCGTCCGCCGGATCATTTGAAATCGACCCCCCGGCCGTCAATTCCGCTATTATCAACATTCTCGAAAATGCTGTGGATGCCTGTCTCCGGGATATATCCAAATCTTCGCATAAGATTATCTTTAGCGCCAGACAGGATAGCAACCAGATCATTTTCGAAGTTTCAGACAACGGTACAGGAATGGACCAGGAGACTATAGATAAGCTTTTTACGCTCTTTTTCTCAACGAAGGGGAAACAGGGAACGGGGTTTGGTCTTTTTATTGCCGACAGCATAATCCGCAAGCACGGCGGATCAATTGAAGTAAAATCAAAATCAGGCCACGGAACCCAGTTCCGGATAAAGATTCCCAAAATCTTTTCCGGATCAGCAGAAAAACTACGGCAAACTGTGCCCCTATCCAAATCTTCCTGACTTGCCGGAATCTTAAGGCGGAGATTGTGCATAATAAGCGCTTCACGGCCTGGGTCAAGGTCGAATTTGTACAGCAGCCAGCCTTATGGCCCGGTTCCAATACCTTCACGATTGACCAGGTGAGAATTGAAAGGAGTTGAAATGAATTCAAATATGAAGATCGGAATAGTTATCTGTGATCGCTACCGCCGCTGTGCGGGCGGGAAGTGTCTCCGAGCTATGAGGAACAAGGAAGGGGCTTTCAGCATATACACGGACACCGAAGTTGAGTTGGTCGGTTTTACAACATGCGATGGTTGTCCCGGTGGCAACATAGAATATGCGGGCGAAGAGATGGTGAAGAACGGCGCAGAGGTTATTCATTTAGCCACCGGCCTGGTTGTTGGTTATCCCCCCTGCCCCCATATCGATACATTCAAAGCCTTTCTTGAAAAACGCCATGGGGTCAAGGTTGTTGTAGGCACACATCCGATACCGAAAAAGTATCTTGATATGCACACTTCGCTTGGGACATGGGAAAACTCCGCATGGAAGTCAATTATCGCACCGACCATGACTGATGAAGT
>JAHJQU010000100.1 GCA_018819005.1 Pseudomonadota bacterium
AAGAAATAAAACAATGGCGGATATCACAAAAAAAATTGAGCAGCTTCTGAACAAGGGAGTCGTTATTCCCGATCCGTATAATGTTTATATCGGTGATGAAGTCGATACAGGCAGGATTTCGGGAAACGGGGTGATAATATATCCGGGCTGTAAAATATACGGAAGCTCGGTTCTTATTCTTCATAAAGTGAAAATAGGGTATGAAGGGCCTGTCACACTGGAAAATTGCCAGGTTGGACCTGAAGTGAATTTGAAGGGTGGATTTTTCAAGGAAGCGGTATTTCTTAAAGGAGCCAGCCTGGGCTCCGGTTCCTCTGTAAGGGAAGGAACGGTTCTTGAAGAAGAGGCAAGCATTGCCCATACAGTCGGGTTGAAACAGACGATACTTTTTCCCTACGTGACGTTGGGGAGCCTTATAAATTTCTGCGATTGCTTTATGTCAGGAGGCACAGGCCGCAAAGACCACAGCGAAGTCGGAAGCTCTTATATCCATTTTAATTATACTCCAGCCCAGGATAAGGCTACACCATCTCTTATAGGAGATGTTCCGAACGGCGTGATGCTGAAACAGAAGCCGATATTCCTGGGAGGGCAGGGGGGGCTTGTTGGGCCTTGCAGGCTTTCTTTCGGAACAACGGTTGCAGCAGGCACTATCTGCAGAAAAGACGAACTCCGTCCCGGACGTTTGATCTTCGGAGTTCCGTCGAAAAGCGGCAACATGCCTTTTACACCGGGCGATAACAGAAATATCAAAAGAATTTTGACCAATAACATCGTTTATATTTCAAACCTCACGGCGCTTATGCACTGGTACTCGCATGTTCGATCACAATTCGTATCGGCTGACTTCCCTGAAGCTCTTCTGGAAGGCCTGAAAGAAAAACTTGATTCGGCCATTGCTGAACGGATGAAAAGATTAAGAGAATTTTGTGAAATAAATGAAGAAACCGGTGCCGCAATAGGCAAATGGTCTGAATTTGAAAACTGCTTTATATCAACTTGCAGCATGGAAGAGACTATGCCGTTACGTGATTCCTTTATCGAAATAATCGCCTCGGGCATCGGAAAATACGGAAAAGAATATCTGACTGTAATTAAAAACTTAAATGATGAAGAGAGTAATACAGGAACGCAGTGGCTTCAGAAGGTAGTCGATATCAAAACATCCGAAGCCTTGAAAATACTGATATAGAGACCCTATCGATTAAGGGTTTCCAAGCCTTTTTCCCATTCCGCCTCCATCCTGACGGCAGTGTCCCGGAACTCTGGGTGTTCGTCGGCATAACGCCTGACATCTCCCCGGGTCTCCATCACGGCACCCGTCGTGACATCGAAGATTCTCCCGATCTTCCCTTGAGACAGGCCGCAGTGAGAGACACCGAAGGCGCGTAACGCCGCTCCACTCCACCACTTCTTTGATCCACCGAGGGAAAGAGCCGGAATGTCCCGGGGAATGTAAGCTGTTGTGGTTACGATGTCATAGATCGGCGCCAGACGGATATTGTTGCCCATCGGATCATCGTAAATGACGCCGTAGTTTTTCAGGTGCCCATCTCCGTTTCTGAGCGCAACGGAAAGAAGAAGGGATTGGAAAAAGATTTCCCTGGCCTCCCCCCGGTGCTGCGGGGAAACGTAGCTGTTGATGGATTTGATGACTCGTTCACAGGTGCTGTCGTATTTGCCGTCCGCACCTGTTCCCTGCAGAACGCACATGTCTTCGAAGCCCATATTCCTACCCTCTTCGGTTAAATCGAACCGTTTCATAACAAAAAGACGTCCGTCTTCGGATAGGTAAAATTCCGGCGTAGGCAGCCCGGATCGCTTGACCGCGGTCATGCAGAAGTATTCGTTGGCTGCCAGATGCGGATAGTCGCCGCCCCAGGATTTGACGATATACGACGACCTGAGCGTTGCCCGCTCGCGGGCGTTGATCATCACCTTGGGTTGTACGCCGGAGATGCCGGATTGCAGAAGGTAGCGGCCCATGAGGTCGTGGAACAGCTCTTCCGTGTCCGGGTATTTCAGGATGTCGTCCAGCGCTTCGGGCGCCACGGCGGGTTGAGGCAGTTTTTGGTCAGCTGACGTGAAACGGTTGCGACCGGTCTGATAACCTCCCAGGATTTGCAGGAGCGATAGATCGTCCGTTCGGGCAATCTTGGCAATTGCCTGACGGATGGCAATGAGCATGGCGCCCTCCGGAAGGTTCATTTGAAAAATCGGATGAAGCGCCCGGGAGTCCGTCCAGCTTTGCAGGCGTACGGGCATGGTCAGGGAAACTGCCAGGGAAGCGATGAGATCCGGGCGATAGGCAAAGACATAGGGATCGGGGCCCTCGAGGTTTCCTGCGGGAGCATTTTCGATCCAGACCCTGAGCTTGGACGAGGGGGGCAGCGCTTGCATTTCAGTGTTTCCCTTCCTGCCGTAACTCTTCCAGCGTCGGCGGGGCGCCCTGGGGGCGCGTTGTCAACTCAAGCCCGAGATAATCGAGCACCCTGATGATTTTTCGGATGCCGATATCAGTGACGACCCCATTTTCAATCTGGCTCAACGTGGAGCGTCCGATTCCGGAGACGTTTGCCAGTGCGGATTGCGTCAACTTTTGTCGCTTTCTCGCTTCCCGTATGACATTGCCGATGATAAAAAGCATTATTTGCTTGACCTCGCTGTTTCATATATTATACTATTTTGATGTTCTTGCTGATAATGTCTCATATATAAAACAAAGTCAAGCATTTTTAGAGGGTCAGCACCTTACTCAGATGTTATGCAAAGGTATCATACTCTGTTTATCATCGAAGCCATATACCCCGCCCCAAACCCGTTATCAATATTCACGACAGCGACATTTGAACTGCAACTGTTGAGCATTGCAAAAAGAGCTGTCAGCCCGCCGAAACTGACTCCATAACCTACACTTGTCGGCACGGCTATGACAGGTCGGCTTACCATACCCGCTACGACACTTGGAAGCGCTCCCTCCATTCCTGCAACAACAATCAGGACTGAAGCGTCGTCTATCATCTTCCTGTGATCAAACAGCCTGTGGATGCCGGCAACTCCGACATCGTAAACAGAATCTACTTCATTTCCCATTGCCAGTGCCGTGATATATGCTTCCTTCGCAACCGGAATATCTGATGTTCCTGCTGAAAGTACAAGTATCTTGCCACGCCCCTGAATCTGAATCTCTCTTTTCTTCCAGACAATCATTTTTGCGTCTTCGTGGTAAACTGCGTCGGGAAACCTTGAAAGCACCGATTCCGATTTCTCCTTATCCGCTCGTGTAACGAGAATTATTTCTTCCTGGGCCGCCATCTTTTCCATTATCCCGACAATCTGTCCGGCTGTTTTCCCTTCACCAAATATGACTTCCGGAAATCCTTTTCGTATGGCGCGATGGTGATCTATGTGGGCATAATCTATATCTTCGAGATGTATATGCTTAAGTGATTTTACAGCATCTTCAACTGAAGTGCTGCCGGCGGAAACACTTTTAAGAATTTTTTCAAGATATCCTTTATCCATATTATTTAAGATCCTGCTCAACAATTTTTCCGGGCTGGGAAGACGCTCCTTTTGAAACAGCAGGCTGTCCCGTGTTCTCCGTTTTCGGCTGCGGTGACGCCGGCA
>JAHJQU010000008.1 GCA_018819005.1 Pseudomonadota bacterium
AAAATTTTTAAAACCTCTCAAAAAGGGCGACAAAGTCCTTGCCGAGGCAAAGGTTGAAAATACAACAGGCAAGAAACATTCAGTCCGCGTGACGGTTGAAAATAAGGGAACAAAAGTTTTTGAGGGTATATTTACCTGCTTTGTTTTAGAGAAACACGTGTTATCAGACTGACTTTAACGAATCCATCAGTTCAGCTTTCTAACCATTAATGGAGGAGAAAATGAAATACCCTGATCTTGAACTCAGCTCTTTTTTCATGTGGTCAAACAGGCCGAGAATAATGTTTGGTCCCGGCATAAGATCCGAGATTGGATTTGAAATGAATGCTCTCGGCGGAAAGAAAGTGGTGATCATTACCGACAAGGGGATTGTAAATGCCGGTGTTGCCGGAATGGTGGTAAAGGAGATTGAAAAGTCGGAGTTGGAACTGGTCGGTATTTTTGACAGTATTGTCCAGGACGCAAGAATCGACATAATCAATCAGGGCGCAGCATTTTACAGGGAAAAGGGCGCGGATTGCATGGTGGTGGTTGGGGGCGGAAGCGTAATGGATTCCGCAAAAGGAATAAACATCCTGATAGGGGAGGGTGCCGATGATTTTCAGCCCCTTGCAGACAGGGCCGCTCTCTGGGATGATGCCAAGCCTCTTCCCCCGCATATAGTTTTCCCGACAACAGCAGGAACTGCAAGCGAGATAACCCACGCCATTATTGCTCTTGATGTTAATGCAAGGGTCAAACTTCAGATAACCCATCCATACAACGCGGATATAGCAATGCTTGATCCCGAACTGACCGTAAAGCTCCCTCCCAAAATAACGGCTTTCACAGGCATGGATGCTCTAACTCATGCAATTGAAGGCGTAACATCGACTTCGGTTTCGCCCATAGGTGACGCACTCGGCCTCCATGCAATAAGGCTCATATTCAAATATCTTCCCATGGCCGTAAATGAACCCGAAAATATAGATGCAAGGGGACACATGCTGATAGCCAGCACTCTGGCAGGAATGTGCTTCGGCAATACCATGACCGGCGCGGTTCATGCCACTGCTCACGCGCTTGGAGCACATTATGGAATTCCTCATGGACTTGCAAACGGTATAATGCTTCCGGTTGTCATGGAATTTAATGTTGAGGAAGCGGCAGACAGGTATATGATGGTCGCGGATGCGATGGGAATAAACGTTGATGGAATGGAACCGATCGAGGCTGCCAGGGCTGCCGTGCAGGGGGTAAAGAATTTAAAAAAAGAAATCGGTCTTACCGAAAGGCTCAAAGATCTGGGAGTTCCTGACGACAGGGAAAAACTCATGCCTACGGTCGAGCTTGCCGGTGCTGACTCACAGATAAGCTACAATCCGAGATATGCAGAGGAAGAGGATATACTTAATCTTTATCTTAAGGCATTATAACAGGAAGGAGAAAATTCATGGAATACTGGAAAGACGAAAACGAACCGATCAAGGCATTTGTCAAACTTTTTGAAGCGGCAATGGTTGATGCTGAACTTACCGGCGGCCTGAAAAAAGTAAATCAGTTGATACTGTTTGATTATACGGAGGACGGGCCAAACTGTTCTTTCTGGGTAGATTGCAGGAAGGGTGAACTCAAAGTCGGACCGGGAAAGCCTGCAGAACCGCCTGACATGACGATGAGCCTTTCGGCGGATGATGCCCACAGGTCATGGTCGAACAAGCTTAATCCCGTAATGGCTATAACCCGTAAAAAGATAAGGGTTAAGGGTTCGGCGACCGGCCTGTTGAAACTTGCGCCTAAACTTAAGAAAGTTGCGGCAATTTATGTGACTGTCCTTAAAGATCTGGGGTGGGAAGACAAGATATTAGCATGACGTTAGTGAGCAAATCCGGGCTTTGAAACATTTACATAGTAACTCCGCCCGATTATTTTAAGTATTTGGTTTCTGGTTTCTGGTTTTTTCTTTTAACCAGGAACCAGAAACTTCAAACCATGAACCTAAATCGTTTTGGAGGCGATACAGATGAACGGAAATACCGGAAAAATCATCAATGTTGACCTTGGCAAAGGGAGCATTGAAACAGAATTACTTCCTGAGGAATATTACACCAAATATATCGGTGGAAGCGGGCTTGCCGCTAAACTTTTCTGGGAAAGAGGAAACATTTCCGCTGATCCCCTGTCGCCTGAAGCGATGCTTATTTTCATGAACGGCCCCTTTGCAGGGCTCAAGCTTTCCGGGGCAAGCAGAAACTCTGTCGCGGGCCGTTCTCCTCTCACAGGAAACTGGGGCGATTCTTCCTGCGGCGGGTATTTTGCGCCTGAATTAAGGTATGCGGGTTATGACGGTATAATTATTAAAGGCAAGGCCGAAAAGCCTTCCATGCTTCTTATTGAAGATGAAAAAATTAATATACTGCCTGCTCCTGAATACTGGGGAAAGGGAACGGAAGAGGTAAACAAGGCCATAAAGAATAAATATGGAAAGAATTACCGGGTGCTTGTAATAGGGCCTGCCGGGGAGAACCTCGTTAAATATTCGATTATTCTCAACGAAGGGCATCATGCTTTCGGGAGGGCCGGTTTCGGAGCTGTAATGGGATCAAAAAACCTCAAGGCAATTGTTGTGAAGGCCGCAGGTAAAAATATGAATCTCGCTGATCCTGAAAAATATGAAGAATTGAGGGCAGAACTTAATCCCAAGATAAAGGAAGCTCTTGCATCCGATGTAATGCGTGAGAACGGGACTGCAGCAAACCTTGAAGGCGGAGTAGTAAGCGGAGATGTTCCCATAAGAAATTTCACTTCCAATTACTGGGAAGAGATGGGACAGGAGCTAAACGGAGGCATACTGACAGAAAAGTATCTCACGAAGCGAAGAGTATGCGCTTATTGTTCTATTGCGTGCAAGCGTGTCGTTGAAGTAAAGGAAGGCCCCTTTGCGATTCCTGAAGGTCCGGGACCAGAATATGAGACGATAACGGCTCTCGGATCACTTATCGGTTCAATGGATCTTGCTGCAGTATGCAAGGCCAGCCGTGTATGTAATGATATTGGAATCGACACTATATCAGCCGGTGGAACAATCGCGTGGGCAATGGAGGCTTTTGAAAAGGGAGATATTACGGAAAATGAGACAGGCGGTATAAAACTTCTCTGGGGCGACATGGCTACAGTTATAGATAAAATTCTGCCGGACATTGCCGCAAGGAAGGGAAAACTCGGAATTCTTCTTTCCGAAGGTAGCCTTGCAGCGGCACTTAAAACGGGTAAAGATTCCGTAAATTATACGGTCCAATGCAAAGGGCTTGAAGTTCCGATGCATGATCCAAGGGGAGGAGGCCACGGTCTGGCTCTTGCCTACGCAGTAAGTCCAAGGGGTGCCTGCCACGTGGCTTCACCCATGCTTTTTATGGAGATGGGAGCATGCTTTTATCCTGAAATCGGTTTTGAATATGAACTGGAACCAATGACCGATGAGAATAAGGCTGAAACGGCAGTTATTGCGGTCGCTCTGGGTGCCATAGAGAATAGCGCCTGCTTCTGCCAGTTTGCAGACCGCGAAATTGCAATACCGGAATGGGTCGGCCTTTTTAATTCTGTTGCGGGATACAACTGGGATGCTTCGGATATGATGAAGGCGGGTACAAGGGTATTTTACTTAAAACGCCTTATTAATTATCTTTTCGGGCGCACAGCTAAAGACGATGCTCTGACCCCAAGAATGCTTGAGCCAGCCAGAGATGGAGAGCCTGAAGGTGTTTTCATAAATTTTGAAGGGATGAAAAATAAATTTTATGAACTCATGGATATGGATACTGTGAAAGGTATACCTTCTATTAAAAAGCTGGAGGAATACGGAATGGGAGTTGAAGCAAAAAGGGTCTGGCGGGAGACTTGAGATGAAAGTCTGTCTGGTTCCCGTTGGTATAATGAAAAAATATATGAAGGAACGGGATCTTGATATTGAGGCAGATCTTACTGCAGGGACCCTGATAGAAAGACTTAACCTTCCTGACAAGCTCAAAATAATCTGTTTTCTAAACGGAAAACGGATAAATCCTGACGGCAGATTCACCGAAGGCGATGTTGTAAAGATTGTTTCAACATTTGCCGGAGGCTGAAGAAATGAAAGCCTGAAAATTTGCTTTAAAATAAGAGCGTTGAAGCTTTTTCACAGGTCGATTGCAGGGCTGTTTGTCCTATGTAACCAGAGACCAGAAACCATAGACCAGGAACCAGAGAAGTATGCCATATGCCCGGTTTGAAAATATATACAAGCAACCGCCTCGAAATTCTTGCGGAAAAACTTTCACAAATCGTTAAATCCCCTGTTTCCGGTTTGTCTCTTTCCCCTCTTTCCCAGGAGATTATCATTGTTCAGAGCAGGGGAATGGAACGCTGGCTTTCCATG
>JAHJQU010000101.1 GCA_018819005.1 Pseudomonadota bacterium
AAAGGTAGCGGAAGTGGTTCTGGGAAACATCCATTCTCCAGTTGTATTCCTCCTTATTATGAATGTTCTCCTTCTCATAGTCGGCATGTTCATGGATGTTGTTTCAGCCACACTGATTATAGGTCCTGTAATTCTGCCCATGCTTGGTACCTTTGGAATTGATGTTATGCATTTCGGACTATTGATGACTGTCAATCTTGCCATAGGCTACTGCACACCTCCTGTGGGAGTCAGCATGTATATAACAGGCGCAATGGCCAATAAAAACATCATATTTGTTAGCAAGGCGGTTATGCCGTTTATTATAATACAGTTAATCGTTCTCTTTATTATGACATACATGCCGGACCTCGTTTTGTGGCTTCCCAAGGTGATGGGTTTCTGGGAGGCAGCTGGGACATCAGGGCCGGCTTTATAATAAAAATTGGGAATTATATGTAACGTCATAAATAACTTAACATAAGTAAATTTTTATTCAATAATTCCTCCTGTGAATGTTTATTAAATTCAAGATCAGGAGGAGTAGATGAAAGCACTGACGATAAAGAATGCATCTGTAACGAAAGAAGCGCTTCTGGGAGAATCCTTATAAAACGAGCCACCATGCTTCGGTTGTCATGGTCGATGGCCCTAAAGTCTCAGTCCTTTCAACCATTTTCTTTGCATTCTCAGATGGCTTTTCCGTTCAGCGCTTTTGACTGGAATCTGTCTGACGGAGATAAGGAGATACCGATCGAGACACGCGATCTTGACAAAGTTAGATAAATGCGGAGACTGGATAAAGATGTCATCTGAAGCATTCTCATTTCTCTCGCTGACAGCCCTGCCGCAAATTATGCATACGTTGTCACCCCTGCAAGGCTTGTTACGGGTTATATAACCGAGCGGGGAATCTGCTTCCTGAAAAAATTGCAGGCTGTGAATAAATGGTGGATTTGACGAAAATGCGGCGTTGGTTTAAAAATGAGGATGAACAAGCTGAATTCCATACATGCACAAAGAGGACACAAGGGCAGAAGCCGGAATCGTTATTATCCACGCCCATACAATGCGCGCTGCAATGCCCCATTTTATGCCTGAAAGCTTTGTAGTTGCTCCCACTCCGACGATTGACCCGGCAATAGTGTGGGTGGTCGAAACCGGAATTCCCGCATGAGTTGCAAAAAAGAGAGTCAGGGCGCCAGCAGCTTCGGCACAAAAGCCGCCTACGGGTTTAAGCTTGGTGATTTTCATGCCCATTGTTTTGACGATTCGCCATCCGCCGAATGCTGTACCTATAGCCATAGCAAGATGGCAGGATAGTATGATCCATAAAGTGGAAAAATCGGTTAGCGAGAGCGTGACCGTACTATCCATGTGGCCTGAAGCAACGAGCAGTGCTATGATAATCCCCATCGTCTTCTGGGCATCATTACCGCCATGTCCCAGAGAATAAAGGGCTGCAGAGACAAGCTGTCCCTTGCGGAATATTTTGTCAACCTGTTTTGGCTTCCATTTCCGGAAAATCCAGAAGACAAGGAACATAAGAGTGAGGCCCAGCAGCAAGCCCATAAGCGGGGCTATCGGTATGAATAATATTGTTTTGAATAATTTATCCCATCTGGGAGCGGCAAAGCCGGCATAGGTGATTCCGGCGCCCACAAAACCGCCTATAAGAGCATGCGAAGAGCTGGTCGGCAGGCCCCACCACCACGTGAGCAGATCCCAGAAAATGGCGCCGATCAGACCGGCAAGCACCACGTACACGTAAGCCGGATCATGGGGATTAATATGTATGATTTTTGAAATGGTATCCGCAACCTTGGGCGCAAAAATAAACATGGCGATGAAGTTGAAAAAAGCTGCCCACAGGACTGCCAGTCTGGGCGAAAGCACTCGTGTTGAAACAACGGTTGCAATGGAATTTGCCGCATCGTGAAATCCGTTTATAACATCAAAGGCAAGAGCGATGATAACGGTAAAGATAACCAGGTACCAGACAGGTTCCATCTCTAATCTTCCTCGAGTATAACGCCTTCAATTATGTTGGCAACTTCTTCGGCATAATCCGTGGCGGATTCGAGATCTTCCAGTATTTCTTTATACTTTATAAGTTGAATGGGATCTTTTTCCTCCTTGAACAACCGACCGATTGCGGTGCGCAACATCTCATCGCCTTCATTTTCGAGCTGATGGATAATTGCGCACTTATCGAGAACGCCCTGCCGCTTTTTAGATTTTCTAAGAATTTTCAAAGCATGTTCCAGTTCAATCGAGGCATTTACCAGTATAAGCGCAAGCTCTCGCATCTCGGGGAGAAACACGGTCACTTCGTACAGTAAAATTCGCTCCGCAGCCGAATCCACGGCGTCCATGATATCATCGAGTTTTTTAATGAGAGCATTTATTTCAGTGCGGTCAAACGGAGTTATAAAAGTACTACGCAAAGCGCTGTAGCACAGGTGGGTAACCGTATCCGATTGATGTTCTATTTCTTTAATTCTTTCTACACGTTCACGAATATTATCGGCCTTTGTTACAAGCTCTAAAAATTCTTTGGTGCCGAGAATTGTAAGGGCAATCTGTTGCTCAAAATAATCAAAAAAGACTGTTTCCTTGGGTAAAAATCTTTTTAACATATGCTCCCCTTAGAAAATTTATGCGCTTATATCACTCAAAATATGTAAACAAGGTTTTATCTGCAGCAAAGACTCCGTTGTTATTGCTATTTATGTTGAATTCACCTTATTTTTTTAAGTTTTTTGCATTATAAAACAAGCCACCGCAGCTCGATCCGTCATGATATTCTCTGCCAATGATTCCCTCCGGAGGATGATTCGACCCACATGGCCTAATTGACACCAAACCCTTTCGTCATCCACCTTCCCCCTGAGGACCTTCTTCTGTTTGCTTCCACGCACGTTGCAGACGATGCATTAAGCCAAGAAAGCAGAAGAATGCTCCCGGAAAAATTCGAACAGGTCGTAATTAGCGTTCCCCATTACCAACCGGAGAGCAATCTCCATTATTTCCCCGAAAACGTGGCCGATGATCATCAGTTCATCAGCCACAACAGAAGCATACCGATTCCGAAAATGATAAATAGCTTCATGCCAGAAATAAGTTTCTCCCACAGGGTGTATGTCCTAGGTGAATAGTCGACTTCTTGCCCCGAAGGGGGGCTGCTTTGGATCGATAAGTGTGAAGCCTGGGAATGTTTCTTTCGCATAAGATCTCCTTTTCACACGATAAATTTCGGTATCAGCCGGCCCAGTGCAGGCGCCGGGTCGGCCTACAGACCGACGGCAGCTCACGAGCGTTGGGCCACTTGGATTGACGATCTCGTAAAAAGCCGGAAAACCAAATTGCCACCGCACCCGATTGCGGGTGAAAAAAGCTAAGGAGCACAATATGATTGCGGGTGAAAATTTAGGGCGGGACTTTTTACGGGTTGATCACGATTAGCAGAAGTGGTGAAGAGGAGGTGCTCTAACGGGAATTGCCGTGCGATCTGTGCGGTGGGAAATGCCGGCGTCGTGGTTAAAAAGGTAGGGTGATGATTTCCGGGCGAAAACGATCGGCATCTGCCCGGGTATTATAGCAGCCTTAATCAGGTTATCAAAACCATTGAGCCGGTTTCGCGTCCCATTTGCAAGGGCTGGAGACTCACTGTTCGCAAAACTGGGGGTAAAGAGAACAGCTTCTGATCCAGCTCCCAATTTGTCCCCGCCATACAGCCATTGAGTCGGCATGGCTGCTGGTGAGAGACAGAGGATAAGCAGACAGGCAAGTACGGCCTGGAATCGTCTTTTGGAGGTGGCTACTGACATAAATCTACCATATATGTATTCTCGACACGTCGCATTCTGAGAGACCTGCCCCCACGATTTCAACGCGCGCGCCCGAGACGGAATTGTTTCCACGTCTGTTCAAGCTCTACTTTGAATAATGTAAGCGTTCATTCTTAATGGCACTATTTTATGGCAAAAGGTTCTTGTATGTCAATAAATAAATCTCGGTTAAGAGTCCAACCTTCCTTGATTGAATTCACATCTGCTATTGACCACTTATATCTGGTTATGTTGAAAATAATTTATGTCACAGCCACCAAAAATGGATTATCAGCATGCACGCCCTCCCTTTATTACGGACCTGACCAGGCATTGGCATGAAAGTTTTTCTGATAGAGAGAATCATAAAGTTTCTGCAGATCTGCTGATGCAGATCAAACAACTTCCTGAAAGCCACACACTACTCAAAGACAGAAAAGATGTTGATTTCAATTGGTTATATTCAATTCTTATAGCTCATTGGTTGTGTTGATAGGTGAAAGCCAGTCAAGGTTAGATCCAATATTATCAGATAAAAGTGCGAATCAACCGGATTTAACCTTATTTTTAAATTTTGGGGTAAAATCCCTCTGGAAAAGAGGTATATTCACGCCTCACCAGCATTACGACACAGTCTTCAAACAGGGAATGCACTCACTGTTTCTATTCGAATCTCTTGAAATCCCGTCTCCTTGTTTTTTCAGAGTAGGTTTAATCTCACCGGCAAACGGTTTTTATACAGCCTTCAATATTCCCATATTATAATTTTATGATTATTCCAGAAAACTCAAAAAGGCCGTAATATTGATCTTGACAAAGGCAGCTTACGAATCTATATTCTAAAAAAGGAATATGGAGGCTGTGCATGAAAGATTTTATAAAAGTCGCAAAAGCCCTTTCGGATCCCAACAGGGTAAAGATCGTAAAGATGCTGCAGCATAAGAGGATGTGTGTATGCGAAATTAGGGCGCTTCTTCAAATTGCCCAGCCAAGCGTCTCCAAGCATCTTAAAATCCTTGAAAATGCCGGTCTTGCAAGCTCAGAAAAGGAAGGGTTGTGGGTCAATTATCATCTTGCGGACGGAAGCAGCTCCCCATATGCAGCAAGTCTTCTGGGCAACCTGAAACACTGGCTTTCGGATGATCCTGAAATTGCCTGCATGATAGCTAAACTTCCTGCAATAAGCAGGGAAGATATTTGCAAAGTATGACGGCTTCGTAAAAAGTCATTCTGCTGTGTTGCGCCTCATCTTTTGTCATTGCAGCGTACCAATAAGTACGCTTCATTCCTCAAGATTCGCGCGCCTTGCATAATGTCCGCCTCAGGCGGATTACTTTGCCGTCCGGATTCAGACTTTTTACGAGTTTCTCAAGGATAAGGACTGCATGAAAATCATAAACAACACACCATGCTGCAATACGGCATCAAATAATCATAATAATGAATATCCCTCTGATAAAAAAAATGGAATGGGACGGTATATCCTTTATGCAATACCTGTTCTTGTTATCTGGTGGCTTATATATGATCGGCTGTCGGATTTTTCACGTGCAGTTACATACACATTCCTGAATCTAACCGAAGGAAACCACCTTAGCAGCGCTGTTGAATTTTTTTTGTTTGAAACGCCGAAAGTGCTCATGTTGCTGATTCTTGTGGTCTTCGGGGTAGGCGTGATCCGGTCTTTCTTTACACCCGAAAAAACGCGTAAAATTCTTGCCGGCAAAAAGGAATCACTGGGGAATATCCTGGCCGCTCTTCTCGGCATTGTAACGCCGTTTTGCTCCTGCTCCGCTGTCCCGCTCTTTATTGGTTTTGTAACCACCGGTGTTCCCCTGGGAGTGACTTTTTCTTTTTTGATATCGGCTCCCATGGTGAATGAAATTGCCCTGGTGCTTCTCTACGGGCTGTTCGGCTGGAAAATTGCCGCCATCTATCTTGGCACCGGCCTGCTCATTGCCATTATTGCCGGATGGGTTATCGGAAAACTCCGCATGGAACGCCATCTTGAAGAGTGGGTTTTACAGATTCAGGCGGGCGGGAATGGAATGGTTGAGGAAAACCTGAACTGGACGAACCGGATTCAGCATGGCATTGATGCTGTTAAGGAGATTGTCGGGAAGGTCTGGCTTTATGTGGTGTTGGGAATTGCGGTGGGCGCGGGTATTCACGGATATGTCCCCGAAGGATTCATGGCTTCCATCATGGGAAAAGGCGCATGGTGGTCTGTTCCGATAGCCGTTTTAATCGGCATCCCGATGTATTCCAATGCAGCCGGTATCATCCCCGTGATTCATGCCCTTATTGAAAAAGGTGCGGCTCTCGGAACTGTGCTGGCCTTTATGATGTCCGTGATTGCGTTGTCGCTTCCGGAGATGGTGATTCTGCGCAAGGTGTTAAAACCCGCGCTGATCGCAACATTTGCCGGTGTTGTCGGTTTTGGGATTCTGATTGTAGGATTCCTTTTTAATATGTTGATATGATGCAGGAGGAGGCTTTCGTGGAAATAAAAGTTCTTGGGCCGGGATGCCCGAAATGCAAGCAGACAGAAGAAATTGTAAAGCAGGCTATTGCTGAAGAAGGAATTACTGCCAATATAGAAAAAGTGACTGATATCATGAAAATTGCCGGTTACGGAGTTTTCGGAACACCGGCTGTGATTATTGACGGCGAGGTTAAGAGCGTTGGTAAAATTCCCAAAAAAGAAGACATAAAAATATGGATAAAAAAATGACGAGATTATTGAGCCGGATATCAATAAAGAAAAACATCTGTGTCTCAGTGTTAACGATGGCTCTCGCATTATTTGTTTTCTTATCTACCGCCTTTGCAGAAAAAAATGACAATATTCCTGCTAAAGGCACCGTCACCATGATAGATCTTGGAGCCAAAGCCTGCGTTCCCTGCAAGATGATGGCGCCTATCATGGAGAAGATGGAAAAGAAATATGCCGGAAAAGCGGTCATCCATTTTTATGATGTATGGAAAGATCGTGAGCCGGCTGTCAGGTTTAAAATCCATGTGATTCCCACACAGATTTTCTTCAACATGGAAGCCAAGGAAGTCTATCGGCATGAGGGCTTTATGAGCGAGGACGATATTGTGAGGCAGCTCACCAAAATGGGAGTAAAATAGAGTATTTATTATCATCTGAGAGCTTATGATCGAGACATTTTTCCTGACGGTTAACCAGTGGATGACCGAGGGTGCGGGACTCGCTCTTTTCGGATGTTTTTTATGGGGCATGGTCAGCGTGCTGTTCAGCCCGTGTCACCTGGCATCCATTCCGCTTATTGTGGCCTATGTTGCCGGGCAGGAAAAAGCCATTGATCCCCGGCAGGCGGGCTGGTATGCGGGAGCCTTTACGCTGGGGCTTTTTATCACAATTTCGCTGATCGGCCTCGCTTGCGCCTGGCTTGGGAGGATGCTCGGCGATGTGGGCATATGGTGGCAGATACTGGTCGGAGGCGTGCTGCTCTGGGTGGCCCTGGGGATGCTGGGCGTGGAGGCCTGCTCGATGTCAGGTTCGCTGCTTTACCGTCTCAACCTTAGAGGGCTTCACGGCGCATTCGGGCTCGGACTTGCTTACGGTGTTCTGTCCGGATCCTGCACGTTCGGGTTCATCGCTCCGATACTGGCCATTGTCACCGTCCAGCAAAAAATCCTGACCGGGATTCTGATGATTATATTGTTTGCGCTGGGGCATTGTCTGCCCATTGTTATTGCCGGCAGTTCAACAGCCCTGATCCGCAGGCTGA
>JAHJQU010000102.1 GCA_018819005.1 Pseudomonadota bacterium
AGGAAAATTTTGGAAAAACATCCATCCGGCGAAACCCGATCATCGCCGATATGTTTCATCGGGCGGACAAGATGGAGCGTCTGGGTTCCGGTATTGAGCGAATGAGAGGATTAATGAGGGATGCCGGTTTAAAAGCCCCGGTGTTTGAGAGTGAAAATTTCTTTCGTGCTGTTTTTTACCGTGATGAAAAATATTCGCTTAAAACCGGCCAGAAAAGTTCCCAGAAAAGTTCCCAGAAAAGTTCCCAGAAAATCTTGGAATGCATTGAATCCAATCCAAAGATTACCATCAAAGAAATGGCGCAAACATTAAAGATTTCAGACCGATCCATTAAAAACCATTTAACGAATCTTCGAAACCAGGGAATCATAAAACGCATTGGCCCGGACAAAGGTGGCTATTGGAAAATCGTATCATGACAGACAGACGGTTAATCGAAGAATATTTTCCGGTCAGAGAAGTCAGCCGACATTCGGCCAATGAAAAAAGCAACAAGCAAAACCGAAGATTCTTATTTTGAACGCAAGGATCAATAAAAATCTAAAACTCCGGGCGGAGATAGTAAAGTCGATCCGTCTCTTTTTTGCCGTACATAATTACCTTGAAGTGGAAACTCCCATAAGGATTCCGGCGCCTGCGCCCGAAGCCCACATTGATGCAATAGCGTCTGAAGACCGGTTTCTTCACACCTCCCCCGAGTTGTGCATGAAGCGGCTTCTTGCTTCAGGTTATCCCCGGATATTCCAGATATGCAGATGTTTCAGACAAAATGAAAGAGGTTCAAGGCATATTCCGGAATTTACAATGCTGGAATGGTACCGCGCGGATTCGGATTATTTTGACATGATGGAAGAAACCGAAGCTCTGATTAAACATGTTGCCTTAAAATCGGGATCAGGCAATTCAATAAAGTATCAGGGCGGCAGAATCGATCTTGACAGACCCTGGACAAGAATGACCGTAGCCGAAGCTTTCGATAAATACGCTTCCATATCGGTTGAAAAAGCTCTTTCAGATGACCACTTCGATGAAACAATGGCAGAGATTGAACCGGCCCTGGGAGAAGGCACGCCTCTTTTCCTTTATGATTATCCTGCTTGCTGCGGAGCGCTTGCAAAACTCAAATCCGGAAAAAGTTCACTTGCCGAGCGCTTTGAACTCTATATCTGCGGGCTTGAACTGTGCAACGGCTTCACGGAACTGACCGACCCCGTAGAGCAGAGAGTACGCTTTGAAAAAGAGCTCGCTCACCGCAAAAAAGCGGGAAAGAAGGAATATCCCATGCCTGAAAAATTTCTTGAATCTCTTTCATTCATGCCCGATGCCTCCGGAAACGCCCTTGGTCTGGACAGGCTCGTCATGCTCTTTGCTGACGCCGGGAGAATCGATGATGTTGTGGCATTCACTCCCGAAGAACTCTGACAGCTCAGAGGAGGGATAAAAATTCCCTTTTCGTGACTTGATGTATCTCGGAAATCGACTTGTATGCCAAGTTTTAACAGGTACTTTATGTTGTAGCGCGTGGGTTGTTGGTAAATGGAAGTTGGGAATAGGAGTCGCCATACGTCAACTCCTGAATTTGTGTATGTTTTTCGGTCGGCGGGTCACGGTTCCGGGTTTCCCATAAATCGAGATGAACAAGGATTTTCCGGATAACGTCCGGCTCCATCAACGCCGGCAGAGCGTCATCCGCGCCCGCCTTCCTTCTAATGCCACGCATTTTATTTGAGTAATAACCGTAATAGCGAACCACCTGCTCTCCCCGGTTCGGGATATAATTCACTAAATCGGGAAAAAATGGCCGGGTGTCGATTTTCTTTACAGGGTGTAAAATACATCCCACGATGACCACCGGCAAGAGTAGCTCCCATTTCTCATCTCACTTCTCGAATCAAAGTGCGCTGTTTTTAGGTTTGGAAGGCAATCGCAGAAAAGCACCCCCGTAACTCATACCCACAAATACCGCGCCGCCGATTATATTGCCGATCGTCACCGGCAGCAAATTTTTCCACAGAAAACTGACCCACCCCAGGGCGTTCGGCTCGACTGTCGAAGGGGGGGCGATACCCGCCCAACTTTCCAGAATGATTCCTGTCGGAATGAAGTACATGTTGGCTACGCAATGCTCAAATCCGATGGC
>JAHJQU010000103.1 GCA_018819005.1 Pseudomonadota bacterium
CGCAAGCAGCTTCCGGTTGAAAATCCATTTGAGAATATTATTCCTCCTGTTATTTCAGACAGGATTAAAGAGCTTGAATCATTGCCCGGCATTACAGTAAAAACGAACACTATTGTTGCCAGAATAGCCGGTCAGCCCGGAGATTTTACTGTTACTTTAAAGAAACCCGGAGAAAATATAGAATTTGATGTTCCCTTTCCGCTCCCTCCCGAAATGAAGGTTGATGCAGACGGGAAAGAGTTTGATAAGGATAAACAGATAGAGCTTTACAAGGAATTTAATAAAGGCAAACTGGACATTCTTGCGATTGATCCAAACGGCGAGAAATTTGGCGCAGTCATACTTGCGGCAGGATGGAGGCCGTACATAGCCGGGGAAAATGAATTTGCCCATCTTGGGTTTGGTGAGCTTCCCGATGTTGTTACGAATACCCAGTTTGAGGAGATTGCCGCGAAAGGCAGAATAACGCGCCCTTCGGACGGTAAAGAAGCCAGGTCTGTTCTTTTTATCCAGAGCCCCGGAAAAGGAAGCGACAATGATTTCGCTTATGCCGGATCGGTAACGAGCCTTGTATCGTTGAAGCAGGCTAAATATGTCCGTGAAGATTATCCGGACGGAAAGGCCTATATCATTTATCAGCATATGCGAACCCCGGGCCTCATGGAAAATTTTTATAAGAGCATCCAGCAGGATCCCGGTATCTTTTTGACCAAGGGAGAAGTTGTAAGTGTTTCAAAAAACGGCGACGGGATGGTTATTGAAGCCGACAACACCCTGCTTGGCGAAAAGATAAAGATTAAAGCGGATATGGTTGTTCTTGCCACAGGCATGGTCCCTGCAACCGCTGATGATCCTGTTGTAAACCTTGCTTACAGGCAGGGCCCCGGGTTCCGTGACATAGATCTTTTTGACAAGTACACCGATTCAAATTTCATATGCTTTCCATATGAAACACAGAGAACCGGCATTTATGCCGCCGGATGTATCCGCAGAAGCATGACCATGGAAGAGACAATTGAAGATGCAACCGGCGCAGCCCTTAAAGCGATTCAATGCATCGAATCTTCCAACAGGGGTGTTTCGGTTCATCCTAGATCCGGTGATATGTCGTTTCCCGACTTTTTCTTTCAGAGATGCACCCAGTGCAAGCGCTGTACGGAGGAATGTCCTTTCGGCGCCCTGGATGATGATGATAAAGGCACACCAAAGCCGAACCCGACCCGATGCAGACGCTGCGGAACCTGCATGGGAGCATGCCCTGAGCGGATTATCGGTTTTGCCGATTACAATATCGACAGCATCGGATCGATGGTAAAAACGATTAATGTTCCTTCTGAAAATGACTTTGATGATCCGCCTTTAAGAATTCTTGCCCTTGTTTGTGAAAATGACGCTTATCCGGCTCTTGATATTGCCGGCATGAACAGGCTTAATTATTCGCATATCGTAAGGTTTATCCCTGTAAGATGTCTTGGCTCGGTAAATGTTATATGGATAAAGGACGCACTTTCACAGGGAATGGACGGTATCTTTCTCCTTGGCTGCAAGCACGGTGATGATTACCAGTGCCATTTTGTAAAAGGAAGCGAGCTTGCCAGCATAAGAATGAAAAAGATCGGAGAGGCTCTCCAGAGCCTGGCCCTTGAAAACGAGCGGGTTGCGCAGTTTGAAATTGCAATAGATGAATACGACAAGATTCCCAAGATGATTGGTGATTTTGTAGAAATAATCGAAGGACTTGGGCCTAATCCGTTCAAAGGATTCTGATATTTATTTATCCCCCGTCTTTATTTTCTAATGGCGGGGGATAAATATGAATAAGGAGGTATTAGCATGACTGATAAATATCTGATTGAGCCTGATATCAGCTTCATAAACGATGTAGCAGGGCTTGGCGGGGATACGCTGAAAAAATGCTTTCAATGTGCAACCTGTTCGGTAGTTTGCCCCATTTCCCCGGACAACAAACCCTTTCCTAGAAAAGAAATGATCGCGGCATCTTGGGGTCTTAAGGACAGGGTTTTAAAAAATGCGGACATCTGGCTTTGCCACAATTGCGGGGACTGCTCAACAAAGTGCCCGAGAGGCGCTAAGCCCGGGGATGTGCTTGGCGCATTACGCTCGCTTGCAATAGCCGAATACGCTGTTCCGAAAAGTTTGGGGAAAGCCGTAAATGATCCCAAGAAACTGCCCTTGTTAATCCTTGCTCCTGTTATTCTTTTTATCGTTCTTGGTCTTGCAACTGGCCTGCTTGATTTTACACCGTCCGGGGATGAGGTTGTTCATTCTAAATTCTTCTCTACATGGCTTGTTGACCTAATATTTATTCCTCTTGCCGGATGGGTTGCGGTGATTTTTGCACTTGGGATCAAAAATTTTGTTTCCGATATACATGAAAATGCGGTTTTGACCGGTAAAACAGATAAAAAAGATTTTGATCCGAAAGATTATGTCCTTGCCCTTATCAAAGTTATTCCTACGATATTAAAGCACAGCAAATTTTCCGAGTGCGGTGAGAATAAAGAGAGATCTTCAGGACACCTCATGGTTTTGTATTCATTTATCGGGCTGTTTATTGTTACAAACATTTTCTTTGTAACATTATACGGACTTCAGATTCACGGACCATATTCCCAAATAAATCCAGTTAAATGGCTTGCAAACATAAGCGGTGTCGCGCTTGTCGCAGGTGGTTATCTTTTGATGAAAAGCAGGATGGATAAAAAAGACCAGACAAGCAGCTATAAAGACTGGTACCTGATCGGACTTGTGCTTGGTTTGGGCATTTCAGGGATGCTTACTGAAATTACAAGGCTTGCCGGTTGGGCGGCTGGCTCCTATGCTATTTATTTTATTCATCTTATTTTTGTATTCAAC
>JAHJQU010000104.1 GCA_018819005.1 Pseudomonadota bacterium
AAACCTCAAATCACAACCTTTCACAATGGAGATGCTTATCGCCAATCCTCTACCCGATGTGTCTGACTACCCTTGCTATTCGTGGGCGGGGCCGAAAGTCGTCCCCGCAAAACAGGCGACACCTCTTGACTAACTCACCGCCACCATCGTTTTCGTTAGTAAAGGTTAACGCCGAAACTGCCGGTGTTCTTACGGACTGGGAAAAAGGGCTGCCTATCAGTGCAATTGCGAAAAGACATGGCGGGGGAACAACCGATGTCGAGAGTTTATTAAAAACTCTGGATCGTTTGATTCAAGCACAGGCCCAGAAGCACGCAAGCGTGCTCAATTCTTCTGTGTTGCCAAAGAGCGCATCTCTCGTGCCACGCAAGCTAGGCAAGCTGGTTCTCAATGTAAGTAACACATGTGAGCTAAGATGCCGTTACTGTTATGCCCAGCATGGCAACTATGGCAAACATGCTTCTCTTATGAAAGGAAACCTGGCATGCATTGCGCTGGAACGAGTCGCAGAATCTTTTGGCGGTATTGAGGTAATTCAGTTCTTTGGCGGCGAACCCACACTAAATTTATCGACTATCGAATTGGCTTGTAAACATCTTCTAACCATGTATCAGGGAAAGAAGATTTCAACCATGCCGCTATTGGGTATTGTAACCAATGGATTCGGTTGGGATGATACATTTATTGAAATGGTTGGAAAATACAATTTGAATGTGACGGTAAGTCTGGACGGTCCGGATAAAGTCAATGATCTGCTGCGCGTTACATCACAGGGTAAGGGCACGCTCCGTCAAATCGCTACAAACATTAGGCGCTTGCAAGAACGAAGCGCAGGGCGGCAACCTCGACAAATCGAATTGACTTATACGAAACAGCATCAGTCGCTTGGTTTGAGTTTTACAGATTTGTACAGTTTTTTTGCTAATGAATTTGGTCTGGATGACGTTTTAATTGCTCCAGTTTCTTTATCCGGTGATCATGTGGCTTACGAGGAGCTGGCTTTTCAAGGCGGTTCATGGCCATCGCCTGTGGCAGAAGTATCACCAGACATTGTGTCCAGTTGGGTATCAGAACACCAGCGTCAACTTAATTTGATTTATCGCTATTTGGAGCAGTTGGCTTTGCAGCGCCCGGCGCCTTATTTGTGTACGGCAGGATTGACAAACTTGACAATAGATGCTGGGGGTGATATTTATCCTTGTTTTGTGCTTACCCGTGATGATCTAAAAATGGGCAACATACAGGACCCTAATGTCTTTACCAGCAAACAATTTCTTAAAGTGACTGAACTATTTACCCTTCACGCTAAATCTAATTTGCCTGACTGTCCACAGTGTTGGGCGCGGGGTTTTTGCCACATATGCTTTGGAGTAAATTGCGACGCGACATACTCGCCGTGGACAACGCCAGCGTATTTATGCGATGAAATGAAACGCTCAACCGAACGGGTTCTAATGGAAATAGGCATGATTCGGGGCAACCGGGAACACTGGCTGCGGTTGTTGATGAACATTAATCGGTACAACTCACTAAGCAATTGTTCTTTTGCTGAGAATACAAGTGTTTTACAAGAGTAACGTAACTCGTGTCTGCGATAGCCAATGATAATAAAAACTGTAAGCCAATTATTGGGTAAGGCATTACAAAGAATCATCCCATCTTCAAAGTCGAACAGCATATCGCCCTCGGCTCCTGATGCGGTTTCCACCGAAGCGCTAAAAGCCTTAAAACCAGTGGCCGTGGCGGATATTGGCCATTGGGTGCTATTTGAAAGAAAACAAGGCACCATGTATTGTGTTGGGAGTTTGTCGGTGGATAAATACATTACGGTACCGGCTGATAAGCTTACGCTGGTCATGGAAACGATAGACTTGATGGATGGATGTCATTCTATAGGAGAAATCCAAACCTATCATCGGCAAAAATATGCAAAGGAGATGGATGTTGTCCAGTTCTACAATCTGTTGCAGAGAGCAGCGTTGATTCTCGATCCTCCCCCAGACCCGGAACAAGTTTCAAAGAGCGAGTTCTTACGTCTATCAACTCGTCTCATAAGCGTTGATCTTGAGTGGTTCTTTCGATTGGCTCGTCCTCTTATCCTTGTGCTTCGTTATCCCCTCCTGCTCATTACTGCTGTTATTATTATGGGTGGCATCAGCATTTTCCCGGTCAATGCCCTTTTTTCTCCCAATTCTTATCAATTGTTGAATTCCTACAGCATTGGTTTGGTAGCCATGTTAGTCGGAGTAAGCGTGGCCGTCTTTCTGCATGAGTTCAGTCACAGTATTGTAGCAGTGTGGTATGGTTTGACGCCCCGTTCTTTGAAGGTGGTATTGTATTTGGGCTTTTCGATGTTCTTTTTTGTACAGATTCCTGGTATTTACACCCTCAAACCGGGTCAGCGTATAAAGATTTGGCTAGCTGGGGTGTATGCGAATGCGTTTTTGGGATGCTTATTGTTACTAGTCCGGCAATTTGCCAGCCCGGGTTCCCAACAAGATCTACTAATGAATCTGGCTCTAAGTAATTTTATTTTGGTGGCTGGCAACCTGTATCCCTTTGTGCCGACCGATGGATATTTCTTGCTTACAACCATCCTCAAGATTCCCAACTTGCGGTCAGATGCTTTTGAGGTAATAAGATCTGCGGTCTCTGGTGGCAATATTCGTATTCGTTTATCAGTAGTCGCATATCTAATTGTTAGCTTGACAATTATTATTAAGTTTATTATTATGCAAGGATACTGGTTAGCAAGGATGATGCGGGAGCTACTTTTCTCACGCCCAACTCATTTGACGTTTGAGTACATTCTCAAAGCAGGTGTAGTGTTGTTAATTGTGATAACCATAGTGAATGTTGTAAGCCGCCAGTTCAAACGATTTAGGCGACGAAAATTGTCCAGCACATAATCGCAGGCATTCGGCAGCATTTTTCCCAAAGAGGAGGCCAATATAAACACTTCAAACTCTCACCCTTTGATTGAGGTGAAAAATCTAAGTTTCAAGTACCTTCATTGGCGCAGACCGGCTCTAAAAGATGTGTCCTTCATAATGGAGGAAAAAAGCGTCTTTTGTTGTTTGGGCCCAAATGGCGCTGGAAAGTCTACCCTGGTTAAAATTTTAACAGGCCAGTTAAAGGCAGAGCGCGGTTGCGCCTGGCTAATGCAAAAAGATGTTGGACAATTCTCGTCACAGATCAGCCGGATGGTAGTACCTTAACAGTGAAAAGTTTGCACAAAAAACAAGAAGATCAGACCTGAGCCGGATATGCCTGGGCCAACTCAGGGATGACCATCATCTCACGCA
>JAHJQU010000105.1 GCA_018819005.1 Pseudomonadota bacterium
GGGCATGCGTATGCCACGGAATTGAAGGAAAGCTGGTGCATAAAATGCGGACACCGGGTTTTCTATTATGAAAAAGACCGACGTTCAAACAAGATTCGTAATTATTTCATGCTTTCGATGGGGTTGGTTATTCTTACATTTTTAATGTATATTATCATAGAGATATTGGTAAAGCCTCTTACTACGATGTAACAAAATATTTAGAATTTAATGCCCTTCCTGCCAAATGCCTTAAACCGCGATAACTTAGCAGCCGATAAGCGGAAGCTCCGTATAAAACAGTAATCGATATAAGGCCAAAACATTATGCCCGAAAAAATACTGATTGCAGATGATGAACAAAGCATTGTTGTTCCGCTTGAATTTCTGATGCAGCAAAAAGGTTATCGGGTTATGGCCGCGTATAACGGTGAAGAGGCTATCGAAAAAATCATATCGTTCAACCCGGATCTTATTCTTCTTGACATCATGCTTCCAATAATAGATGGTTTTGAAGTCTGCCAGATGATAAGAAGCAATCCCAACTGGAAAGACATCAAAATTATTTTTGTATCCGCCATGGGACGTGAGGTGGATATAGCAAAAGGCCTGGCGCTTGGCGCCGATGCCTATATCACAAAGCCTTTTGCCAATGCAGAGATAATACAGAAAGTCAGGGAAGTTCTGGGTCATTAACTCATGAAATCCATTAATAAATTCTGGTGGTTTGTTGCTGCTGCTTTTGCAATAATAGGCATTGCCCTGTGTACTTTCGGCTGGCTCTTCTGGCAACAACTGACGCCCGATCAAAAAACCGTATTAATAAGCATAATCGGGCAGAATTATGTTTATGTTTTCACTGTCGTTATCTCAATTATAGCATGCTTTATCTTTGTTATGGACGGGATTCTCCATGTCTATATTCTTCCTGCAAAAAAGCTTACAGATGAAACCCATATTATCAATTCAGTTAATCCCTCACACCGAATTAAAATTGAAGGAAGCAGGGGCATAATAATAAGTCTCGCCAAGGTAATAAATGAAGGCGCTGATCGTTTTGAAAATCTCCAGAGAAACGTTGACGAGATGATCCATTTCGCAAGAACGGAATCTGAAAAAGAGAGAAACATTCTTGCCGCAGTCATGTCCGAATTATCCGAAGGAATCCTGATATGCAATTCTGACGGCCAGATCATATTATACAACAAAAAAGCAAGGCAGTTGTTTGAAAGCGGATCGGACGGGAAACCGGAACGTAATGTCCAAAACGGGCTTGTTGGAATAGGGCGCTCTGTTTTTGGTATTATCGAAAAAAAGCTTTTAGTTCATGCTCTTGATGAAATTGCGGCAGGATTGAAAGAAACAAATAAGAATGTTTCATCATTTATAACCGTAAGCCGGGAAGAGAAGCTGCTTCGTGCCGAAGCCGTGCCTGTATTGAATCATCTTAAACAATTTACGGGGTTTATACTTATATTAGAAGATATCACCGAACAGCTTGAAAATGAGAGCCGTTTTGATTCCCTTCTTCTTTCATTTACAAGAGGCGTAAGGGCTTCAATTGCGGGAATAAGGTCGGCAATAGAGGTCGTGCTAGAATATCCGGATATAAAAAAGGAGCAGTTTGACGAATTTACAGGGATTATTCACAGGGAATCAATAACTCTCGGGAATATGATTGATGAAACTTTTTTTAATTATTCCTGTCGCTTTAACAGTATGTGGCCGCTTGTGAAGATGTCGGCTGGAGATTTTGTTGAAGCGATCAAAAATAAGTCTGAAGAAAAAACGGGAGTGATTATTCACTATGTTAAACCTGATCTTCCCTGCTGGATTAAAGTCGATACCTATTCCATGATAACAGCTTTCCGGTTTTTACTGGAAGAGCTGAAAAATGAAACCGGACAGAAGGAATTCGGTTGTAATATAGAATGCAATAACAAGTTCGTAATAATAAATATCACATGGGAAGGCAATCCTCTGAAAATAGAAACTTTCAGAGTGTTGGACAAGAAGATAATCAGGATTGAAAAAGAGGGAAAACCTCTGATCTTAAAAGATATAATGAAACATCATGAGGCTGAAGCATTCTCTTTTGTTGACAGAAATGCCACCAACCGGTCATGTGTCCGCCTGCTTCTGCCATCCTGCAGGGAGAGCGCTTCCGAAAACATCAGAAACCTGACGATCCTGCCGGAGAGCCGCCCGGTTTTTTATGACTTTGACCTGTTCAATCAGCCCGGACAGGTTCCTGAGATGGATAATCGCCCTTTAAGTGAACTCATATATACTGTTTTTGACACCGAAACGACAGGGCTCAATCCGGAACAAGATGAAATAATATCAATAGGAGCTGTCAGGATAGTAAACAATCATCTGTTGCGTGACGAAAATTTCGACCAGCTTGTTAATCCGGAACGCACTCTGCCTTTTGAATCGATACAGTTTCACGGAATTGAACAGCACATGCTTCAAGATCAGCCGACTGTTGAACAGGTTCTACCCCGGTTTTGTAAATTTGCTGAAGGAACTGTACTGGTGGCGCATAATGCCGCATTTGATATGCGGATGCTTCAGATGAAGGAATTGTCCGCAAAGACAAAATTCATTAATCCTGTTCTCGACACAATGCTTCTTTCGGCAATTGTTCACCCGGTGCATGCCAACCATAATCTGGAAGCAATTGCAGCCCGGCTAGGGGTCAGTATAATCGGAAGGCATACAGCTCTGGGAGATGCGATTGCAACAGGGGAATTGTTAGTAAAACTTATTCCTCTTCTGGCAAAAATGGGAATATATACTTTAAAACAGGCACGCGAAGCCTCGCAGAAAACACATTTTGCGAAGATAAA
>JAHJQU010000009.1 GCA_018819005.1 Pseudomonadota bacterium
CCGATGGCCTTTTTTTATAAGCATCATCCCGAGGCTCTCAACAAACGTGCTTTTCCCTACACCCGGAACACCTGTAACACCCAGGCGAACGGCTTTCCCGGTATTTGTAATCAGGCCATCGAGAATAGACCTCGCAAGATCCTGATGGGACGGGTGCGAGCTTTCTATAAGCGTTATGGTTTTTGCAAGTATCCGCCTGTTTCTTTCAAGTACTCCCCTGATATAATACTGCGGATCATCTTGAATCTTTTTGTCAGACATAGTATTTTTGGTTTCTGGTTACTGGTCTCTGGTTTATGGTCCGATTCACTATTCAATGTTCACTGTTCACTATTCAATGTTCACGTTTTTCTGCTTTCAAAAAGTACGTTCAAAACCTTGTTGGCAGCATCTGTAATCACTGTGCCGGGGCCGAATATTTTCGAAACACCTTTTTCATATAGAAAATCATAGTCAGCCGGAGGGATTATTCCTCCAACAACGACCAGAATATCCTTACCGCCTTCGGCCTTGAGGGCTTCAATTAACTGGGGCACCAAGACCTTGTGTCCTGCCGCAAGGCTTGACACGCCAACAACATGAACATCATTTTCAACAGCCATGCGTGCTGCTTCAAGCGGAGTCTGGAACATGGGACTTATGTCAACATCAAACCCCAGATCAGCAAATGCGGTTGCGACAACCTTAATGCCCCGGTCATGCCCGTCTTGCCCCATCTTTGTGACAAGAATTCTGGGTCTTCTCCCTTCTTTTTCAAGAAATTCGTCCGTTCGCTTTCTTATGGAGGCAATAATCTGGCTATCCCCGTATTCCGAAGCAAATACTCCTGAAATACACTGGGTCGTGGCAACATATCTCCCAAATACTTTTTCCATGGCATCCGTAATCTCCCCGACAGTCGCTCGCGCGCGAACAGCCGGAATGCATGTCTCAAGCAGGTTGCCGCCTGATGATGCACAGTTGGTTATCGCTTCAAGGGTTTTTTGAACCGCAACAGTGTCTCTTTTTGCCTTTATTTCCTTTAATCTTGCAATCTGCTCATCCCGCACACTGCCTGAAACCTCAAGCACATCAAGAGGCGACTCTTCCTTTATGAGGTACTTGTTGACCCCGACAATCACGTCTTTACCCTGATCAATCCGCGCCTGTTTCCTTGCGGCAGATTCTTCTATCCTCATCTTGGGCATTCCGGTCTGTATGGCTTTGGTCATTCCGCCAAGATCCTCAACCTCTTTTATTATTTTTTTCGACTCACGGATAATAGCATCGGTAAGCGCTTCAACATAATAGGAACCGCCAAGAGGGTCGACAACATGGCAAATCTGGGATTCTTCCTGAACGACGATCTGGGTATTTCTCGCGATCCTTGCAGAAAAATCGGTTGGAAGGCCGACTGCCTCATCGAATGAATTAGTATGCAAAGACTGGGTTCCTCCCAGCACTGCAGAAAGGCATTCGAGCGTTGTGCGGATTATATTGTTGTACGGGTCCTGCTGGGTAAGACTCCATCCGGATGTCTGGCAATGTGTCCTCAGCATCAGGGATTGTGGCTTTTTGGGATTAAACCGGCGGATCATGTCAGCCCACAGGAAACGGGCAGCTCTCAGCATGGCAATCTCCATGAAAAAATTCATTCCTATTCCGAAGAAAAAGGAGAGGCGCGGGGCAAAATCATCTATATCAAGACCGGCCGCAAGCGCCGCCTTCACATATTCAAGACCATCGGCCATTGTAAAGGCAGTCTGTAAAACGGAGTTTGCGCCTGCTTCCATCATGTGATAACCGCTTATGCTCACTGTATTGTATTTCGGCATCTGTTTTGAACAATAAGCTATTATGTCGGATACTATCCTCATGGAGGGTTCGGGAGGATAGATATAGGTGTTTCTTGTAAGATATTCCTTTAAAATATCGTTCTGAATCGTTCCGTTTAATTTGTCCTGTGAAACCCCCTGCTCTTCGGCTGCCACGATATAACTTGCGAGTATGGGGAGAACAGCGCCGTTCATGGTCATTGAGACCGACATCTCGTCAAGTGGGATCTGATCGAAAAGGATCTTCATGTCTTCAACCGAATCGATAGCGACACCTGCTTTGCCTATATCGCCTACAACTCTTGGATGATCCGAATCATAGCCTCTGTGGGTGGCAAGGTCGAAGGCAACGGAAAGCCCTTTCTGCCCGCCGGCAAGATTTCTCCTGTAAAATTCGTTCGAGTCCTTGGCGGTTGAAAAACCTGCATACTGCCTCACCGTCCAGGGCCTTCCGGAGTACATTGTAGCCTTGACCCCTCTCACGTATGGATAAAATCCCGGAAGAGAATTGACAAATTCAAGGCCTTCAAGGTCTTCAGCCGTATAAAGAGGTTTTACAAGTATCCCTTCAGGAGTCTGCCAGTTAAGGGATTCAACGGGTTTTTTGATCTCTTTTGCACCAAGTTCAGCCCATTTTTTTATATCAGACATCTTTTCGCTCCTTTAAAAGCCTTTGTCTTTCAGTTTCTGGTTTCTGGTTCCTGGTTTGTCGGATGATTCACCTTTTGCGCATTTGAACTTTTCCCTGGTTCCTGGTTTGTTGTTATTTTCTTTTTACCGAGAACCAGAAACTACGAACCAGAAACTGTTTTTTTACCTTTCACACAGCTCAATGAGAATTCCGTTTGTCGATTTAGGATGAAGAAAGGCGATCCTGGCTCCGCCTGCTCCGATCCTCGGTTTCTCATCGATAAGTCTTACGCCCTTTTCTTTCAACTCAGCAAGCGCCTCTTCGATATTTTCCACACGGAAAGCTATGTGCTGAATCCCTTCACCCTTTTTTTCTATGTATTTTGCAACAGGCCCGTCAGGAGCGGTGGATTCCAGGAGTTCGACTTCGCTCTCACCTACCGGGAAAAAAGCGGTAGTTACCTTTTGCTCCGCAACCGTTTCAGAACCTTCAAATTTAAGCCCTAAAACATCCGTCCAGAATCCCTTCCCTGTCTCAATGCTGTTAACGGCAATTCCAAGATGATCTATTTTCAGAATCTTCATGTGTAAAACTCCTTTTTACTGATTCGTGGTTCGTAACTTGTTGTTCGAAATCTCATGTTGCCTGTTTCAAGATACAGGTTCCAAATTCTATATTGCGTCTTGAGTTTTGAGTCCTGTTTTTTGTTATGCAAATTTATTGAAAACTCTTTTAAACCCTGGCATGGCATTTTTAATAGTCTCATCATCGACACAGAAAGCGATCCTGAAATGGCCAGGCCCCATGAACCCGCTTCCGGGCACAACCAGAATCAGCTCTTCCTGCAGTGCCCGTACAAACTTTACATCATCTTCAATGGGAGTTTCGGGAAACAGATAAAAGGCACCGGGCGGCTTTACAAATTTGTATCCGCATTCCGCAAGCCCGTTACACAAAAGCTCTCTTTTTCTCGCATATTCTGAAACATCAACGCTCTCTCCCTGCATTGAAGCAACAACGCGCTGCATGAGCGCAGGCGCATTAACAAATCCGAGAATCCTGTTGGCAAGCGCCATTCCGCCTAAAAGCGCATCCTTATGAGTTGCAGCAGGATTCACTGCGGCGAAACCGATTCGTTCACCCGGAATCGATATGTCCTTCGAATAAGAAGTCGCAATTATCGTTTCATTGTAACAGTTAAAAATGCTCGGCATCTTCACGCCGTCATAGGTTATTTTCCTGTAAGGCTCATCCGACAGAAGATAAATTGTCTTTCCGTATTCTTTCCCCTTTTCGGTCAAGAGTTCCCCAAGCTCCATCAAACTTTCTCTGGAATATATCTGCCCTGTCGGATTGTTCGGAGAATTAATCAAAACCGCCTTTGTCTTTCCGGTTATTGCTGAAGAAAGAGCTTCCATATTAAGGGAGAAATCTTTATTTGTTGATGCGGTCTTTAAAACTCCCCCATGGTTTCCGGCGTAAAAACCATATTCCACAAAGCAGGGGGCGGGAGTAATAACCTCATCGCCGGGATCCAGTATTGTTTTAAGGATAATGTTCAGTGCGCCGGCAGCTCCGCAGGTCATAATAATTTCGTTTTCAGTTACAGGCGCCCCCTGTTCTCCGGAAAGATAGGCAGAAACTGCCTTGCGTACATGAGGATAGCCTGTATTGGACATATAGGCATGATCCCCGTATCCCAGAGAATTAACAGTATCCGCAAGTACTTTTCTGAATTTTTCAGGCGGCTGAATATTCGGGTTGCCGAGGCTGAAATCAAAAACATTTTTTGCGCCATGCTCCGCCTTAAGGCGGGTGCCTTCTTCAAACATCTTTCTTATCCAGGATGATTTGGAAACAATATTCTCGATATTTTTTGCTATGGACATTATATTAATACTCCTTTTTTCCACACAGAGGCGCAAAGCCACAAAGATTTATTCTATATTCCCATTGATTATTCTTGATATTCCATCTTTCATTAAAGCTTCGCCAAAATTGAGCAGGTATCCTAATTTGTGTCCGGTTAACCGCAAATAGGTCAAAACCTGTTTCTTGTGAGCTTTGCTAACAGATTCAACAGACTTCAATTCGATTATCACCTTATTTTCAACGAGAATATCCATCCTGAAACCTTCATCAAATTTTATACCTTTATATTCTATTGGAACAGATAGTTGTCGCTTAACCGACAAGCCACTTCTTTCAAGTTCATAAGCAAGTATAACTTCATATACAGTTTCAAGCAATCCCGGTCCTAGTTCTTTATGCACTAAAACTGCAGTATCAACTATGATTTCCCCAATTTCATTTTCATTCATTTTTCTTTGAGGCTTTGTGTCTTTGTGTGATACTTTTTTTTATTTCTATCAGGCTTGCTCCACCGATTTCACACTGGGAATCTCCTGCTTTAAAAATCTTTCAATTCCATTTTTTAATGTCATCTGTGACATGGGGCATCCCGCGCATGCGCCTTTCAGACGCACCTTGACCACACCCTCAATTACATCTACAAGCTCCACATCCCCGCCGTCTTTCTGAAGCATGGGTCTGATTTTTTTTATTGCCTCTTCCACCAGCTCTTTCATGATGCCCCCCACTTTTGGTTTCTGGTTCGAATTTCGTACATCGTAATTCGCTGATCGTTGTTTGTGATTTGTCGTTCGATCCTCTCGATTCACGATTCACGATCTACGATTCACATCTCTCTCCTTCTCCTATAAAATTCCTTCCTGAACACATCAAATGCATCATTTAATATTGCCGCTCTCATTTCTCTCATGAGTTTCGTATAATAATGAATATTATGAATTGTATTCAAGCGATAGGCAAGAATTTCTTTAGCCATAAAAAGATGCCTCAGATATGCCATCGAATAATTCCGGCAGGTATAGCAAAGGCACTCTTCTTCAACCGGCTTCGTATCATATTTAAAGCGTGCATTACAAATATTGATTGTACCATGATCCGTAAACATCTGGCCGTTTCTTGCATTCCTCGTGGGAAGGACGCAGTCAAACATATCGGCTCCAAGCGCAACGAGTTCAACAAGGTTTTCCGGTGTCCCAACACCCATAACATACTTTGGTTTTCCCAAAGGAAGCTTTGGAAGCGAGAAATCAACCATTTCGAGCATTATATCAACCGGTTCACCGACGCTTAATCCCCCCAGTGCATAACCGGAAAACTCCATTTTTACAAGATCGAAAGCGGATTTTTCCCGGAGCTCTTTATACATTCCCCCCTGCACAATTCCAAAAAGAGCGTTTCTGTTTTCGCCTTTTTCTTTCCATGTTTTTTTACATCTCCCGGCCCATACGGTTGTCAGGTCAAGAGCGGCATGTGTTTCTTTTTTTTCGGCAGGATATTGTATGCATTGATCAAGGCACATCATGATATCAGAACCCAAAGAAATCTGAACTTCAACAGCTTTCTCCGGTGTAAGAATATGGCTTGAACCGTCGATATGGGACTGGAATGTGTAGCCCTCGTCGGTTATCTTTGACAGTTTTGCAAGTGAAAAGACCTGAAACCCGCCGCTGTCGGTCAATATCGGCCCTTTCCAGTTCATGAAACTGTGCAGTCCGGAAAAAAGATTTATCACGTCGCAGCCGGGCCTTAAATATAAATGGTAGGTATTCCCGAGGATGATACTTGCTCCCGCTTCTGCAATTTCCTCGGGAGATAATGATTTTACGGACGCAAGTGTTCCAACAGGCATGAAAACAGGAGTTTCCACAACTCCGTGAGATGTTTTCATCAGCCCGGCCCTTGCCCGGCTTTTTTTTGATTCTGAAACTACCGTAAAATCAAACATAATACCTTCGTAAAAAGTCGAAATTCGGACGGCAAAGTAAAAAGCGCATTATGCAAGGCGCACGAATCTTGAGGAATGAAGCGTACTTTTCGTACGCTGCAATGACGAAAGATGAAGTGCAACACAGCAGAATGACTTTTTACTAAGCCGTCATCATTGCATCACCATAACTATAGAACCTGTATCCTTTACATATAGCCTCCCTGTATGCCGAAAGCACTTTTTCCCTTTCCGCAAAAGCCGACACAAGCATAATGAGTGTTGACTTCGGCAGATGAAAATTTGTAATCATCGCTTCAACAACTTTGAAACTGTAGCCGGGATATATAAAAAGGTCGCATTTTCCGCTTCCGGCAACAACTTTTCCTGCACTGTCGGATGAGTATTCAAGTGTGCGGACACACGTAGTTCCGACCGCGATAATCTTTCCTCCGGCAGCTTTTACCTTATTTATTGTATCAGCGGCAGCCTCTGATATTTCAAACCGTTCTGAATGTATCTTGTGTTCCCTTATGTCTTCAACACGTACCGGAAGAAAAGTTCCGTAGCCGACATGCAGGGTGATTTCAGCTATTCTGATGCCTTTTGATCTGATTACTTCAAGCAGTTCATTTGAAAAATGGAGTCCGGCCGTAGGTGCCGCGACAGCTCCGTTACATGCCGCATATATTGTCTGGTAGGATGTTTTATCATCCCACGAATCATTGCTGTCATCATCACGATTTATATATGGCGGAAGCGGAACATGGCCTGTCTCATTAAGCAGATCCTCAAAATTGCCCGGGCATGAAAACCGGAGCAGGCAAATTCCCTCTTTTGTACTGAGAACCTCCGCCTTTAGTTCCTTTTGAAAGAAGATAAAGGAACCGGGTTTAGGCGGTTTTGAAGATTTTACAAGGCATTCGCAGGTAAAGGCTCCTTTATCGGATTCCTCTCTTACTCCTCCCGCATAATCCAGAATAAGAACTTCGGCCTTTCCCCCCGTATCTTTTTTCCCGAATAACCGACCGGGAATTACCCTTGTGTTGTTAATAACAAGAACGTCTTTTGACGAGATAAAATCAGAAACCTCAAAAAATTCATGATGAGATATCTCCCCGGTTTTTCTGTTAAGGAACAGGAGCTTTGACCTGTCCCTGCGCGAAGCCGGTTTTTGCGCTATGTATTCTTCCGGAAGTTCATAATCATAATCGGACAGGGAAAACACTCTTACCGCCTCCCCAGAAAGATCAGAAAAATGCCCGTAACCATCAGTAATAATCCCATAATTCTCAAAGCATTTTCATGCATTTCAACTATCTTTACCACCCAGCTTTTCATTTTTTCAGGAAAAGCAAAATACGGGAGGCCTTCAATAATCATGACCATTCCAATAACACACAGAAAAAATTTCATTATAAATATTTATCCCTCAAATTTTTGAATCCCGACAACTCTTCATGCCCTTAATGCTTTGTGATGGCAACCTATAAACATTAAAGCGCAATTATGTCAAAATAAAACAGTAAAAAGACCTTACGGTAAATTTCAATTATTGACTAATGTAATCACTTGATATAAATTGAGGCTACATCAAAATACGGAGGGCGTCTTGAGAACTGTAGGCATAAGAGAATTAAAGCAAAACCTGAGTCAGTATCTCAGCAGTGTAAAATCAGGCGAACGAATCATTGTTACAGACAGGAAAAAAGAAGTGGCAGTTATTTCTCCCTATAAAATCGAAACAGTTGAAGAAAAAGCTCTTATATTGGTCCGTAAGGGAATAGCTCATTGGTCCGGGGGAAAACCAAAAGGTATGAATCCTAAAATTCATGTTGGTAAAGCGCGGGTTTCGGAAGCCATTATTGAGGATAGAAGATAAAATGATCGTTTATCTTGATACGAGCAGCCTGGTAAAATTGTATGTTCTGGAGGAGGATTCTCACACAATAGAAAAGATGGTTGAATCTTCTGATGTTGTTGCAACTTCACTGATCGCTTACGCGGAAGCCAGATCTGCTTTTGCCCGGAGATTTAGGGAAGATGTTTTTTCAATTGATGAATACAGGCAAATTCTGGCTCGTTTTGACCAGGACTGGGAAAATTGTCTCCGAATAGGTGTGACAAGTGATCTCGTCCGGCGTGCCGGCGATCTTGCGGAAAAACACGGACTCCGCGGCTTTGATGCCATTCACTTGTCTTCCGCAATAATGTTCAGGGAGGAATTGTCTTTTCCCGTTTATTTTTCGTGTTCGGACCAGAAGCTCCAGAACGCGTCCCGCATGGAGAATCTTATGCAACCGGAGCAAATGTGACAGCTTCGTAAAAAGTCAAATTTTTCACACGAAGGCACAAAGACACGAAGAAAGGCCTATTGAAAACATTCAGATTTTTCTTTGTGTCCTTCGTGATCTTTGTGTGATAACGAC
>JAHJQU010000010.1 GCA_018819005.1 Pseudomonadota bacterium
ACGCGGATCTGCCGCAAACGGAGCCCCCATAGCTGGACGTCGCCGACGCCGTTGATCCTCTGAAACTGCTCTTTCAGGACCTCATCGACGTAGGTTGAGAGTTCCTTGACCGATTTTTGCCCCGAAAGATTAAGCCATAGCACCGCCGTCGCATCGGGATCGACTTTGGCGATCCGGGGTTCCTCTATATCTTCCGGCAGTTTGTTTCGGATCAGTGCGACTTTTTCCCGGACATCCTGGACCGCGAGGTCGATGTTCCGCTCGAGGACAAACTCCACCGTCACCCGTGAATCTCCTTCCGTACTGCTCGATGTGATGCTCTTCACGCCGTTGATCGTGTTGACCGCTCCTTCGATCCTGTCCGTGATGTCCACGTCGATGACCTCGGGGCCTGCCCCGTTGAGGTGCGTGGAAATCGTCACAATCGGAAAATCGACCTTCGGGAAAAGGTCAACGCCGATCTCCGGATAACTGACAACACCGAGGACCACCAGCGCCATTATGGCCATGGTGGCAAAAACCGGTCTCTTGACCGAGGTATCAGCGAGCCACATTGACCAGCACTCCTTCCATAAGATTGTTCTGTCCCACGGTCACCACGGTTTCATTTGCCTTTAATCCCTCGGTGATCTCCATGAATTCTCCGTATTTGCGTCCTGTCTTCACAGCTTTTTCCTTCGCCCGGTCGCCCTCGACGACAAAGAGTTTGGTGCTGGAATTGTCGTAAAGCAGGGCGGTTACCGGTACTACGACGGCATCTTTTGCCGGCCCGGTGTAGAGCGTCACGCGGGTAAAAAACCCCGGCTTCAGGCTTCCGTCCTGATTCGCGACAAGCGCTTCAACAGGAAGGGAGCGCGTCTTCTCGTCGAGGTTGGGATAGAGCGTCTTAACCTTTCCCTGAAATTCACGTCCGGGGAATGAATCCGCGGTGAACATGATATCCTGCCCTTCCCGGAGGCTTCCAACATCCTTCTCGGGCACACTGAATGACAGCTTCAACTTATCCGTACGGATGATCGAGATGAGGTTGGTTCCGTTTCTTATGTAGTCACCAGCCGTTACCTTCTTTTCCTTAACAATACCCGCCATGGGGGCAAAGACCTTCGCCCTGGAAAGCTTCTCCCGTGCAAGGGAGAGGCCACTTTTCGCCCGTTCCAGGTCGCCATGCGCAAGGGCCAGCCGGGCCGAAATATCATCGAACTGCTGCTTTGTGACAAGCTCCTCCCTGTAGAGGGCTTCCTTGCGCTGATGCTCCTGGTCCGCGTTCGCCAGACTTGCCTCCGCCTGTTTGAGGACGGCTTCCGCCCGCTCGGCGTCGAGGCGGTAATCGGTATCCTTGATCTCCGCGATGAGCTGACCGCGTGAAACCGGGGATCCCTCCTCCACATGAATGGACCGGAGAATTCCATCCACCTCGGAGCTGACGATAACCTCATCATAGGGTTTGAGGGTTCCGACCGACTCCACGAAAGGCCGGAGAGAGCGGTTTTCCGCTGTCTGGACGCGGACGTTGACTTCCTGTTCCTTCACCGCCTTCTGTTCCGGTTTCTTGCATCCGATATTTACGAAAGGGACTGTACACAGCAGAATTGCCGCGATGAAAGCGCCGGTACGGATGCTGTACCTGTTTGATCCTTTATTTCCGATTAAAGACGATGATCGTCCGAACATGTATCATTCTCCTTAATAACAAAAAGATATCCTATTGTTTGCCGGCCAGGGACTCTGTCAGCGTACCCGTGGCTTTTTTCATCCTAAGCAGCGACAGTTGATAATTGTAAATCGCGGACGCCACCTTCCGCTCGGCCGACACCAGCAGTGTGTTGGCATCCATCACATCGAGGCTGTTCGAAAGACCGAAATCAAACTGCCTCTCCACGGCGTTGTAATTATCGCGGGCAAAAAGAAGCTGATCGTTTAAGAACCGAAGGATGCCCTTCTGAGTCACGACAGCCAGGTAGGCGCTCCGGACCTCGATGTCGATCTCTTTCTTCATATCCTCGACCTGAAGCGCTGCCTGTCTCTCCCGGGACTTCGCTTCCGAGACATCGGCCTTTCTCAGCCCCCCGTCGAAGAAAGGAAAACTAAGCGCAACCCCCCCGTAAATGCTCTCCCGGTTCAGACTCGACCCGGCCGGATCCTGATCGGACCGCTCATAAGCGCCGAAAACGGAGACGCTTGGCCAGTATGCCCCTTCCATAAAAAGGATCCGGTCTGCTGCGATCTGTTTCTGGACATCGAGGCTTTTCAATTCCGCCCGCGATGCAAAAGCCTGCTCCTGAAAGATGGCCAGCGCGTGGATCTCCGCCTCCTCGACCGGAATGTCATGGAGCGTGAAGGGCTCTCTGATCCCGACATTGCTTGCAAGGACTGCCAGCGCGAGCTCAAGATTGTTTTGAGCTTGAAGGTTGTCCGACTTTGCCCCGGAAAGCTCCCCTTCGGCGCGGAGAAGAGCGGTTTTCGTTACTTCGCCGATTTTGAGCCGCTTTTCGGCTGCGTTCCGGTGTTTCTGAAGCCGCTGCAGATTCGATTCGGCTGTATCGAGATTTTTTCGTCCAATCAAACAGTTGTAATAGGCCGCAGCCACGTACCGAAGGAGGTACTCCTCGCGGATCGCCGTCAGGTCATGCCGGCTTTTGGTTATGTTCTGCCGGGAGATCCCGAGCGCCGTCAGTTCCCGACCGCTCAGAGAGAATGTCTCGTCGGCACGAACCTCCCAGGTGTAGGCCGAATCCGGCTGCATGACACCCCCCGAGGCCGTGAACTTATTTTCCGAATACCGGGTGTAACCGCCCGTCGCCGTCAGGCGGGGCAGAAGGTATGAAAAAGCCTTATCCTTGCCCGTCTCGGCGATAATGAGGTTTTCCTCAGCCATCTTGAGCTTTTCAGAACGGGCCAGGGCTATCCGGCAGAGATCGTCCAGAGAATACTCCTCCGCAAAAAGAAAGGCCGGCATAGCCAGGAAGAGAGAAAACGTCAGAGCTGCGGCCACCGGTAAAAAAAACACCTTTTTCATGGTTACTCCTCGTACCATCAAACTGAACCGAAACAGCGAGCGAATTAAAAATAGACGCTATTCCCCACGGTCGAAGCTCCCCATAGCTTGCTGTTGGGAGCTTCAATCATGCCGGCAAATATCACACCTGTCCTTTTTGGATAAGGCGTTGTTTTGAAGGGATTTATATATAGGTGGACGGTTTTGGCCTGTCAAGGGGTATTTTGCATCCGGACCGATGCAAAAAAGTCCTTACGGTCGAATCCGCCGAAGGTCCGCCGCGGCGGACTTGGAGAGGTGAACCGAAACAGCGAGCGCATTCCTCGCTGCTTGCTGTGGGTAGCTTCAATCTTCAAAATATGGATAAAAAAACACAGCTTTATTAAAATTAAGAGGCGTGATAAGAAAGAAAAGCATTTTCAACCCTCCATATTACTGAAACGGGGGATATTGTTTATCTGCCAATTCAATCGACAAAATGAAATATTAGACTTTTGGTTACCCTATGAACGTTAACCAGTATGAAAGTAAATATAGAAAATCAAAATGATACATTATTTAACAATTGGAACAGTGCTTGGCTTATCCGCAGGTTTTGCGCCCGGGCCACTTTTAACACTTGTAGTTTCAGAAACTCTTCAACACGATATTAAATCCGGTGTTAAAGTCGCTCTCGCTCCGATTATCACCGATTTTCCAATAATTATTTTGACTTTATTCATTTTGTCAAAATTATCCAATTTCCATAATATTTTAGGAATAATCTCACTGACAGGCGGTTTATTTATTTTATATATGGGTTATAAAAGCCTACGCACAAAAGGAGTTAAGATCAATCTTGATGAGATAAAATCAAAATCGTTTATAAAAGGGGTGTTGGCGAATGTTCTAAGCCCACATCCCTACCTGTTCTGGTTTTCTGTTGGCGCTCCAATCATGACCAAAGCAATAAGTCACAATATCAGCGCCGCTTTGGCTTTTATCATTAGTTTTTATGCTTTTCTGGTGGGATCAAAAATCGTGCTGGCAATATTAATCGGCAAATCGAAATCTTTATTAACGGCAAAATGTACATTTTCACCATGCGATTTCTTGGTTTGGTGCTGTGTGTTTTAGCAATTGTTCTTTTTCAAGATGGGCTTAAACTATTGGAAATAATATAAGGTCAAACAACAGGTGTGATAAACAGGAAATGTATCTAAATATTGATCCGCATGAAGGATAAAATTATGGACCTTAGTAAAATCGAATCGATCATTCGTGAAAACGGATATGAAGATTTCAGGTGGATTTCCGGTGAAGATGTTGTGGTCTGCCAATGGCCAAGATTTAAATGTATGTTTGGATGTTC
>JAHJQU010000106.1 GCA_018819005.1 Pseudomonadota bacterium
CATCGTTTCTAATTTTCACGCCGAACTTTTCCTGCAAGGCAACCACCAGGTCGACTATATCGAGGCTGTCGAGACCGAGATCCAGAAAAATATTCATCTCCGGCTTCAATTTTTCTTTTTCTATTTCAAACGATTCTTCAAAAACCTGATTCGATAATGTAATTATTTCCTGCTCTGTCATTTTGTATCCCGTCTTAATTATTTTTTACTTTCATATAATTTTTTTGCAAACAATCGAGGCATTTATTCCGCCAAAAGCGAAACAGTTTTTAAACAATATCCTGATTTCTTTATCTAATTTGTTCATAACGTGGTAAATGCCTTCACAGTCATGGCTTACCGACTCAAGATTCAGGGTCGGGTATATGCATCCCTTATCCATCATGATGAGGGATGCTATCAGTTCAATGGAACCGGATGCTCCCAATGTGTGCCCGATGTATCCTTTCAGGCTGTTGACCGGAACTGAACCGCCAAAAACCTCCCGGATGGCTTCGGCTTCTTCCTTGTCTCCGTGTATTGTCGCTGTTGCATGTGCATTTATGTAATCGACATCTTCCGGGCGGATACCGGCATCTTCCAGTGCATACCTGAAGCACCCGACCATCGAATCTTTATTTGACTGGCTCACATGAACTCCGCTTCCGCATGTGTGGTATCCGATTATTTCAGCATATATCCTGGCTTTTCGTTTTATGGCATGTTCATATTCTTCCAGGAGAAGTATGCCGCTTCCTTCCCCGCACACAAGGCCGTCTCTTTTCGCATCAAAAGGGCGCGGTGTTTTTTCCGGCTCATGATTAAAGTTCGCTGATGTCGCGAAAAGGATATCAAAGGAGCCGGTAACTGTAGGATGGAGCTCCTCTGCTCCGCCGCATAGCATGGCTTCCTGCTTCCCAAGCCTGATGAGGTCATATCCGGCTCCGATTGCCTGCAGGCCGGAAGCACAGGCCGCTGATGTTGCCATGACATAACCGGTCAGTCCAAGATAGTGAGCCACATTCATTGCTGCAGTGTGGGAAACACACTGGAAAAACTTCATTGAGGGCAGACAGCTCAAGTCTTTTTCAGGGAGCATTAATTCAAAAACCTCATTGAGGCTTTTGGCGCTTCCCATTGTTGAGCCAACTACACATCCGATTCGGCCTGATGAAATCATTTCACGGTTTATGCCTGAATCGGCCAGAGCCTCGTCAGCGGCCTGTACGGAAAAGATGCTCATTCTTCCCATCGATCTCCTGCTGGTGCGGGGAATCGATTTTTCATTAACAATCACTGCCGGAGCGCCCACAAGGCTTCTTAATCCGGTATACTGATTCCATCCGTCCATGTACCTGACGGCACTTTTTCCTTCTTCAATTCCCTGAATCAGAGCAGGAACGTCAGCCCCAAGAGGGGAAACAGCCCCTAATCCTGTAATAACAACCCTTTTCAAGAGTCCAACCTCTCTTTTATGAAGTCAAGGTAACTGTCCCTGCCCGCAATAACACGTCCTATAATGAAAGAAGAAAGCATTGCACCGACTATTCCCGGAAGCACCGAGCTTTGTCCGGCGGCATATAAGTTTCGCAGGGGAAGTTTTCCAAAAAGATTAAACTGACCGATTTTCTGTTTTATACCGTACGCTGACCCGAATGGTGTGTTGAGATAATCCCTGAAAGTTAAAATAGACGCCGAGTCTACTATCTTAAGCGAGTTTTTGTATTCAGGATATACCTTTAATATTCTATTCTTTATGC
Organism: Pseudomonadota bacterium; assembly: GCA_018819005.1. Taxonomy (GTDB): domain Bacteria; phylum Desulfobacterota; class Desulfobacteria; order Desulfobacterales; family RPRI01; genus RPRI01. The sequence continues at coordinate 1,740 of JAHJQU010000106.1, forward strand.
TTTCAGTCCGTTCTTCCTTGTAAACATGGTAACCTTCGGGCCGGGCTCCCGATTTTGAATCATGCCACTTTCTGACGTGTTCGGAAAAAGAGAGCTCAAGAGCGGTCAGAACAACGCGGGCATTTCCATTTACCTCATCCATATTTTTGAGTATAACCAATGCCGAATCTCCCGTATAAGATGGATCCATAAGCTTATTTATATCGGTTGTCGGAAACAGGGAGAGAATTGTCGGATCAAAGGCATCACAGGGCTGTTTGCTGTTTTCGAGGACCCCGAATACGGTAAAGAAACCTGGTGTCGGTTCGAAGGCACTTACTCTGTCGATAAAAGCCTTTGAGAGATATTTTTTGGGAAGAACATCCAGAAGAGCTTTCGGATGGATGGTAAAAGTGCACCTGTCGGCAAGAACCTCTTCACCCGTGTTTAATACGAATCGTCCTACAATATTGTTTGTTATATCTGAACATTCAGATATATAGCTTTGGCAGCGAATGTCGATGTCATACCCGGAAAATCGCTTTTTAAAAGCCCTGATGAAAGCGTCTCCCCCGTCTTTTACCCTTGCGACCGATTCATACAGACCGAAACTTACCCTGCTGTGATTGGCAAAAGAAATTTCTGAAGGTTTTACCCCGTAACACATGCTGTATTTTGAAAGGAGTCCTTTCAGCGTGCTGTTTTGTGTAAGCTTGTTCAACACTTCATCCAGGCTAATAAAATCTTCATCTATCGAGTCCTGGGAAAGGGAGAGGTTGCGCAGGTCCATTGCCACTGTTTTTTTACAGACATCCAGAAGCATTTCAAAATATCTGTCGATACCATTCTGCTCTTCCGGAAAGTAACTCTTCATTTTGGCAATGATTTCAGCAAAGCCGAAAGGGAAATCATAAACACCATTTTCCTGTTCAAATATAAGCCTGTTTCCTTCTTCACTGGTTATAAATAACGGTTGAATCTGATCGCTGATCCCGAGAACAGTCAGCATATCATTTAAAATTCCGTTTTTGTAAAAACCGCCTGTAAAGTGAAAACCTGTATCAAATGGTATTCCCTGTTTATAAAAACGGGTCATGCACCCGCCGATATTACAGTTTTTTTCGAGAAGCAGCACAGAATGACCGTTCATGCCAAGGAGAAGGGCCAGGGACATTCCGCTTATGCCGCTTCCTACAACAATATCGTCATATTTTTTCATTTAAGATCTGCCATAGCTTTTTAAAATATGTTGGCTTCATAAAAAGTCCGGATTTTGACCTGCCTGTTTCCTTCATCCAAAAAATACTTTCATATCACAAGACCACCATTAATGCCTATGACCTGTCCGTGAATATACATATTCTCCTCGGTGCAAAGGAAATTGACAACAGAAGCCACATCTTCCGGGCTTCCAATTCTTTTTAAGGGAATAAGAGGCAGAAGGTTATCATTTTTAAGAGATATGGTCATATCCGTCTCTATGAGTCCCGGTGCCACAGCATTGACAAGAATGTTTTTCTTCCCGATTTCCCTTGCGAGAGCCTTTACCGCTCCTATTAAACCTGCTTTTGAGGCCGAGTAATTCACCTGTCCTGCCTGCCCGGTCTGGCCTGAAGCGGATGAAACTACAACGATACGGCCTCTTTTTTCCCGCAGCATGGGAAAAAGAACAGCATTAATGACATTATAGAATCCGGTAAGATTAACGGAAATAACCGATTCCCATTCCTCTTTTGTCATCCATATCAGAAGGTTATCTTTGGCTATGCCGGCATTATATACCACAACATGGGGAGGGTGTTCATCAGCCCTTTTTTCAAGAGCGGCTTTAGTGGCATCGTAATTTGAGATATCAAAAGATATTGTCTCACATTTTACGCCTTTTTTTTCTATTTCGGATTTAACCTCGCTTGCGGCAGAATGATTTCCCTGATAAGTCAGCCAGATATCTAATCCTGACTGGGCAAGACGAAGGGCTATGGCCCGCCCGATTCCCCGGCTGCCTCCAATGACAAGAGCTGTTTTTCCTGTATTATCGTTCATGTCCGATAATCCTTTTAGACATTAATCCTTTTTCCTTTTTGAACTCTTTCTACTATAAGTTATTATGAGTATCGTCAATAAAATTTGACGAGTTTGAAAAAAGGCTCAAGGTCGTTACTCCCGTGAAAACGTGAGTCCAGAA
>JAHJQU010000107.1 GCA_018819005.1 Pseudomonadota bacterium
ATGTCCCGAGAACAACAAAATTTCCAAAATCCGGATGGTTCAACAGGCGATTGTGCCCAAGATGTCCCATCCCTGCAGCAACTGCAACTGTTTTATGCGAGACCGACCACATCCTGCCGGGCCATTTGGAAACATCCATGGAAAACCCTGCTGAAGGGTGCAGCACGTTTATTCCGTAGGGCCTTAATAAAGCGGTCAGTTTTTTGGCAACGGCATTTGTCCGTTCAAATCCCTGCATGAATTCAAGGTCTGAAACAGCTCTTGAAACACACCGTATATTTTCACGGTTAAGTCTTATGACAATGCTAATTAGTGCTTTGGTTTTTGGATAGAGTGCTAAAATTCCTTCTTTTTCATCTTCAAGGTCAGTGCTGTAAATATCTGCGATGCCGCAATCATCAACCCCGGCTTCTCTGGCAATATCTTTGAGTTTATCATAATCCATGTCAGTCAAAACCATGTTGCCTGACCGGATATCAGAATTTTCATTAAACCACTCTACAGTTGGATGTTCCTTTATCGTCATTCATATTCTCCATTTGTCTTTTGGCAGATAGATCGGCCCAGGTAATTAGACCAGGCTACTTCAAATTGCTGAAAAAATCATGTGATCATTGAACTTTTCAAGGTATTAAGGATAAAACGTTTATGAAGTTTCAACGGTTCGATACTTTTAATAATCTTCATCCTAATCAAAGACCCGTGCCATGATGAAACAATAAACTCTGCCGTCTCCTGTGTATCAATCGTCTCAGAAATCTCCTTCATCTGTTTTGCCTCATCCAGTATGTCCTTATAAACTCCGGCAATAAGCTCTACTGATTCTGTCAGTTTGGTGCTGAGAGCCTGGTTTAAGTCTCCCATTTCCTGGGAGAGATTACCAATCGGACAACCGCAGGTGTAATCCAGTTTCTTGAAAAGGTCGATAAACAGATCAAACATCTTCTCAATTCGCTTCAGGGGCAACAGGTTTTTGTTATTAACAATAGGATCTATCATACCCATATACATGTTATTATAAAAATCAATGACGTGAAGACCAAAGTCCTCCTTGTTTTTAAAATAAAAATAAAAAGACCCTTTGGGTACGCTGGCAGCCTTGACCACTTCCTGGATGCCTGTATGATTATACCCTTTCAGGTGAATGATCCGGGCACCGATTTCAATAATTTTCTGTTTTGTATCCTGTTTCATAAAAACTCATAATCGAAGAATTTCAATTGCATATAACAATATCTTTCTATTTTGCACCCTAATAATTTACTTCTTCAGTATTTCCAAAGTGAATGGTATTATCAGTAACCAGAACTTTTTTTAATTCAACTCTGATGCCTACAAAATCAGAAGGATCTCCGGGAAGTTTTGTAAAAAATGGCTACCAACTAGTTTCCATCCGGAAATGGCCCTTTTGAGCGATCTTAAGCGTCAATATGCGGGATTTCTTGTGCGCCACACTCAAGCATTCCTGCCCGGATTATTCGCGGCTTGATTTTATCGCCTCTTTAAGTGCTTTCTGATCCACGGGTGGAACCGGTATGCCGGGCCGTTCAATCAATCCGATTGCTTCAGACGGGCAGCCTGTGGCACAGACGGCACAACCTATGCATCGATCCGTATTCAGTTCAGGACGGTCTTCCACACCCGAAGTAAGCGCATCCGCAGGACATCGTTCAATACATGTACCACATGCCGTGCAGAGTTCTGCGTCCCATTCCGGCATAAAACCGGAATTCAAAGCAAGGCCTGGTTTAGGCTGAGAAAGGGCGGACTTCAAAATCATGCAGTGACAGGAACAGCAGTTGCAAAGGAAGTCTATTTCCTGCCTGTTCATGGCGGCATGAACGAGACCTGCTTCCTCTGTTATTTCAAGGATATGTAATGCCTCCTCCTTATCGATTTTCCGTCCCATCTTTCTGTCTATAACAAATTGAGCGCCCATACCAAACTGCATGCAAACCTCGTTCGGTTTACCGCAATCATCACCCGGATCTATCAGCTTCGCTTCGTGCCTGCAAAAACAGGTGCTTACAGCGAGCGGATCATATTTCTCAATATATGTTTTTACCTGGTGGTAGGTATGTATCTTGTTGTCCGCTTTAATTTTCGTATTGACAGGAATGACCCTGTTGACAGGAAAAGTGATTTTAATTTTTTTTCTGGTTTTGTCTGCGGCATCTTTATAACTGCGTATGAGCTTGGCTATTCTGATATCTTTTTCAGTGCTGGTACCCCTCATGAACTGGAATTCGAATATTCCCGGAACGAATGGGGGCGCTCCGTAGAATGTCGTATCACCCATTCTCCCTGCGGTGCAAAGGCCTTTGTCAGCCATTTCTTCCAGTATTTTCGCCACATCCTCTTCTTTTCTGCCCATATTCCCTGCTATTGGGCCGGGCGGGCTGTGTCCCGGGGGTATTGCCATGTACACAGCCGCCTCCTCAGGCGTGAAGAGCTCTTCGGCCAGATTATAAAATTCAGGTATATCCATGCCCGGATACATTCCTCCGCGCTTTGCCATCGTTTCGCACAATTGCTTGTAGACTTTTTCTGCCCTTTCTTTTTCCTCTGTTTTACGGTTAATAGTTTTAAAATGCCCGTTCGTTTATCCCCGCCTTTTCATCAGATATGGATAAAGTATGCGTAATATCTCTTTTTTGTTGCAGATATTCTTATTATGCCTCCAGCAAGCTGTTTGTTTTCGGCAGCCTTTTCAATATTAATTAGTCCATCCGGAAACAAATTATGGAAACTAACTAATACGGAATAAATAAATAGACCGGTCGTCTATAAATGTCAAGAGTTAATTTCTCTTATGTCAGAAGCACGCAAACTGTCCGGGTTTGTTGCACATAATCTGTCTGGTTAATATAGGTCACCTATGGAGGTGACAGATGAGACGAACAGAGATGCAACAAGAGATCAGGAAGATGCGATTTTAATAGGTGTATTTTGAATGGAATGAGAGTTGTTTGACCCAGTGCATTATGCCTTAATATATTCATTCCAGGAATATTTTGAGTCCTGATAAAGGCGATCGTCATTTATTTCCAATTGAAAGGATGCAGGCCTAACA
>JAHJQU010000108.1 GCA_018819005.1 Pseudomonadota bacterium
AATTATAAAACCCGGATGCCCCTATTGCAAGGGTGGATTTGGGGCTCCATACTTCTGAAGTTTCTTAGATACCCTGTTAATTAAAGAACTTTCTCATTATTTAATTTTGCCTTCGGGAAGCTTTCCACCGCGCTTCGCCTCCAGACAGCCTCATCTTTATCATTAAATGTAATGATTATTTCATGCCGTGTCTCAAAGCTATCTTTTCAAACATCCTGACAAGTCCGGTACCGAGAGCAAACAGGGATTCAATCTTTAGGTTCTCTTCCGCTGTTGAATCAAAAAACAGATTGAGATCCGATTCAAAACCCTCTTCGGGCTTCCAGTAGCAGATCAGTATCGGCACTTTTGGAAGGGGGTGCAGGACAAGTGAAATATCGGATTCATAATGATTTTCAACTTTTCTTCCATTGAAGAGATGAATCATGTCTTCAAAAAGATCCGTATATGTGTCCGCGACTTTTTTTAAGGGTTTTTCGCATCTCTGCCCGAACAGTCGATACCATGTCTTTCCATTTTTCAGTTCCCTGAACGGAACCCATTTACCGGAAGCAGGTGTTCCAGCGCCATCTATTATATAATTGAGTACCGGTAAAACAATCCATTGGTGCATATGTATATCTGATGAAAGATTCCCGTTTGAATCTACACGGAAGTCCTTACCAAGAATCTTGAGCGTCAATTTATCATCAGAAAACCTCCCGCCCAATCTCTTTGCTGAAGAGGACAGGTCTATCATGGATATTTTTCTTTTAAGTTGCTCTAAAGCTTCGTCAATATCCTGTTCCGGGTTCGCTCTTTTTTCGGTTTTCAAGCCAAACCGTTTGATTATATCGCTTTCCAGATAAGGGCAGTCATTAAGCGGCTTTTCTCCTTTAAAAACGGCTACAGCAAATGCCAGACATGTCGGTTCATTGCACTGTCTGCAATTCGATTTTTCAAGTAACTTGAAGATTTCCATGGGATTATTCATTTTAGCCATAAATTACCTGTACGAGACTTTTTGCGAGTCCATCAAATTCTATTTTGCCTTATATTTATTAATATTGTATAGGATGAATTAAATTATATTTCAAGGAGCGAATAATAACAGGCTCGATTCTATACGGTCGAAAACTCGATGCTGCTGCGGCGCGAAACTTCAATAGTCTTGTTAACCTCGTGAGGCGTTGTATAAATCTACGCAGGTTTTATAATAATATAGGAGGTATATCATGAGAAAAGTTTTAATAGGTTTTGCCGCAATTTTATTTGCTATTATGACTCCTTTTTATTCTTTTAGTCAAAGCGCTCCTCCTTCAGAAGGCGGAGTGTTGCCGAAGATAAGCCTTCCTGTTCCTCAAGAGCAGGAATACCAACAATATCTTGGCCTCAAAGGAGGCGGGACTTTTCTTATCCCGCAGATTGAGGCAAAAGTCGTGATTGTTCAAATTTTCAGCATGTATTGTCCCCATTGCCAGAAGGATGCGCCTGTTGCGAATGAGTTTTTCAGTAAATTATCGAAAGACGGCAATCTGAAAGACAATATAAAACTGATCGGTATCGGGGCGGGCAACTCGGATTTTGAAATAGATTTTTTCAGGAAGCAATATGGTATAAAGTTTCCATTGTTCTCTGATGGTGACTTTTCGATTCACGGGATTCTCGGAGAAGTTAGAACTCCATATTTTATTGCCATAAAAATCGGTAAGAATGGAACCCATAAAGTTGTGTATTCCAAACTGGGGGGCATAAACGATCCCGATGAATTCCTGAAGATAGTGAAAAACTTTTCGGGTTTTTAAATAAGGAGGCATTATCCATGATTAAAAATATAAAATATATTATTTCGGTATTTGCTGTTGCTGTATTGGTCAGCCCGGCTTTTGGCCTGTCCGACGTATACAAGGACAATATTTACAATCCGGGGGAATTAAAACCTGTTGACAGTATGCTGAATGTAAAGGCGGGTGATATGGCCCCTGATTTTACACTTCCTTCCTTATCCGGGGAGAGAATTTCCCTGAGTGATTTTAGAGGGAAAAAGAATGTGGTTATTTCGTTTATTCCTGCTGCATGGACTCCTGTCTGTTCGGACCAGTGGCCGGGATATAACCTTGCAAGGATTTTTTTTGACGAAAATGATGCAATTATGCTTGGTATAACTGTTGACAATCTTCCGACCCTTTATGCATGGACAAACCAGATGGGGAAATTGTGGTTTCCGGTTCTTTCCGATTTCTGGCCACACGGAGCGGTCGCAGATATTTATGGTGTTCTCAGGACAAGCGGCGTGACTGAAAGAGCCCTGTTTGTAATCGACAAGGAAGGAATCATAAGGTATGCCGTTGTGGGGGATATCAATAAAAGGCCCGAACTTGGCGCTCTTGTCATGGAACTGAAAAAATTAAAAAAATAGGAAATTGATGGACTCGTAAAAAGTCCATCGACAGACCGATTCGTGCCCTTCGTGGTGAAGATTCAGACTTGTTGCGATACCATCAAATAATATTCATTATCACGCCTGTCTGTTTAACTGATTAAATCTCAAAATAGAATCATAAGCCATTATTGTGTTCTTTAACCGGACAGCAGTTATTCATTATCAAAAAAAGAGGATTTATGATTGTCGAAGGATTAAAACTTACATTGCTGGGAATGACGGTGGTTTTTTCATTTCTGGGTCTTCTGGTTGTGATCGTCCATATTTCCGCCAGACTCCTGAAACCGTTTACGGAAAAAGAGGCGACTGCTTATGAATTCCATGCAAGGAGAAAGGTCAGTGCATCGCCTCCGTCTGAAGATAAGCGAAAGATTATGGCAGTTATAAGCGCTTCGGTCTCGGCGTACAGAGCCGGCAGAAAATGAGATTTATCGGTCAGGCTAATCTGCTCATTCATATTTTTAAGGAGTCATAATAATGAAAAAAATCAGTTTTATGGACACTTCATTACGGGACGGATTTCAATCTGTTTTCGGCGCGCGGGCGCTGACGGATGATTTTCTTCCTGCAGTTGAGGCAGCGGTCCATGCAGGCATAAATTACCTTGAAGCCGGAGGAGGCGCAAGATTCCAGAGCCTTTTCATGTACTGCGGGGAATCCGCATTTGATATGATGGACCGGTTCCGGAAAGCCGCAGGTCCCGGGGCTCAACTCCAGACGCTTGCAAGAGGTATCAATGTGGTGGCGCTGTCGGCCCAGCCGAGAGATATGATTGATCTTCACGCGAAAATGTTTAAAAAACACGGCATCACGCATATCCGTAATTTTGACGCACTGAACGACGTCCGCAATCTTGTATATTCGGGACAGTGCATTAAAAACGCGGGTCTTCATCACCAGGTTGTAGTTACGATGATGGAGCTTCCGCCGGGATGCTCCGGCGCCCATGATCCGGCGTTTTACCTGAAAACATTAAAGGAGATTCTCGATTCCGGGGTTCCTTATGATTCGATCTGTTTCAAGGACGCGTCGGGGACCTCAAACCCGAACAAGGTGTACGAGACAATAAAAGCGGCGCGAAAGCTGCTTGGGGATAATGCGATTATCTGGATGCACACCCATGAAACGGCGGGAATCGGAATTACCCAGTACAAGGCGGCAATCGAGGGCGGATGCGACGGAGTCTGCCTGGCGCGCGCGCCTCTTTCCGGAGGCACATGCCAGCCCGATCTGTTGTCCATGTGGCACGCACTTAAGGGCACACAATACACCATTGAAATTGATGTAAACAGGATACTTGAAGCGAACCGCATCCAGCAGGAGTGCCTGAAAGACTATTTCTTTCCTCCTGAGGCTCAGAAGATATCATCCGAGGTCATACTCTCGCCGATGCCGGGAGGAGCGCTGACCGCAAACACCATGATGATGCGGGATACGGGAACGCTTCATCTTTATTCCAAAGTGATCGAAGCGATGTCAGAATGCATTGCACGCGGCGGATTCGGCACGTCTGTTACGCCGGTTTCCCAGTTTTACTTCCAACAGGCGTACGCCAATGTCACTCAAGGCCCGTGGAAGAAGATAACGGACGGATACGGCAAAATGGTTCTCGGATATTTCGGCAGAACGCCCGTAAAGCCTGATCCTGAAATAGTAAAGATCGCCGAGAAGCAGATGGGAATGCCCGTTTTTGATGGAGATCCGCTCGATGTGCTTGAACCCGGCATTCCCAAAGCCGTGAAGATACTGGAAAAGGAAGGATTGCCCGTAACGGATGAGAACATATTTATTCTCGGCGCTCTTGCGACTCCGGGAGGAAACAAAGGGCTCGATTTTCTGAAAGGGAACAGGCCTGTAAACTGCCGGAAAATAACAGATAAAGCGGAATCCGGGGAAAAAGCCCCGCAGACGCACCAGCCCGCATCCGGGGCCGCCGGGCTCTCCCAGTACAAGGTGACGGTCGATGGAACCGTCTATCAGGTCATGGTGGAAGATGAAACGGGAGAGGTCGCAGCCGTCAGGGCGATGAAGTCGGGAGAAACGCCGAAGAGACCTCCGGTTGAGATCAGAGCCCAGCTCCCGGGTAATGTTTACGAAATTCTATGCTCTGTCGGCGATCATGTGAACAAAGGCGAAACGCTGGTCATTCTCGAGGCCATGAAGATGGAGACTCCCGTTGTTGCTCCTGATGACGGGATCATCGAATCACTTGAAGTGACAAAGGGCCAGACCGTGCAATCGGGGCAGCTCATAGTGGTGCTTGCCTGACCGGTAATGATAAAGAGGTCGTGACATGATAAAGATGACAATTATATTTTTCGGATTGATAATAGTTCTGCTCCATCTGATCTGTATTCCTTCAGTTGCGGGAGAAGAAGCGGCAGGTGCAGGAATTAAATCAATACCGTCCATGACCAAAATGGTCGGCAATTTTTCCAAATCAACCGGCCTGTCAAGTTTCATTTTTCCATCCAATAATCAATGGACGGATGGAATCGGCAGACTGATAATGATCGGCATAGGGATTCTCCTGCTCTATCTTGCAGTACACCGGCAGTTTGAACCGCTTCTCCTGGTTCCGATAGGTTTTGGCGCCATACTTACAAATATTCCTCTGGCCGGTATGAGTGATCCGGGTGGAATACTTTATTATATTTATAATATCGGTATAAAATCGGGAGCCTTTCCGCTCATTATATTCATGGGAGTAGGAGCGCTGACCGATTTCGGCCCCATGCTTGCCAACCCGAAAACAGCTCTTCTAGGCGCCGCCGCCCAGTTCGGAATTTTCACCACACTTATAGGGGCGCTCCTCCTCTCGAAATATGTCCCTGGAATCAATTTCGATCTTTTTGATGCGGCTTCGATCGGTATAATCGGAGGCGCGGACGGGCCGACCGCGATATTCCTTGCCAGCCGGCTTTCGCCGCATCTTCTGGGATCAATAGCCGTGGCGGCTTATTCGTACATGGCCCTTGTGCCCATAATCCAGCCGCCCATCATGAGGGCATTCACCACCCCGGACGAGAGAAAGATCCGGATGAAACAGATGCGATATGTCGGTAAACTGGAAAAGATCATATTTCCGTTATCCGTTCTCTGTTTATGCATTTTGCTGCTTCCTTCCGCAGCGCCGCTTATCGGGTTTTTCATGTTCGGGAACCTTATGAGAGAATGCGGTGTTGTCGAAAGGCTCTCCAATACTGCTCAGAACGCCCTGCTCAATATTGTGACGGTCTTTCTGGGGCTTGGAGTCGGGGCACAAATGTCAGCGGAACAATTTCTGAATATTTCGACTCTGGGGATACTCTTTCTAGGCGCAATTGCCTTTTCAATCGGCACAGCGTCAGGTATCCTTATGGCAAGGATCATGAATCTCTTTCCGGGTTCAAAGATCAACCCGCTGATAGGATCTGCAGGTGTATCAGCCGTTCCGATGGCTGCAAGGGTGAGCCAGAAGCTCGGGATGGATGCGGACCCTGAAAACCATCTGCTCATGCATGCGATGGGGCCGAATGTGGCCGGAGTCATAGGATCGGCGGTAGCGGCCGGGGTGTTGCTTACCTTAAAGGATATGGCCGGTTAACCTTGATGGTTTCGTAAAAATTCGTTCTGTCCGCCTAGGCGGATTGCACTTCATCCCCGCCCTGTTGAATTCTCGCTGCGCGAGATGACAAGGCCGATTCAACAGGGTGAATCATTGCAGCGTACCGGTAATTACGCACCCTTTGGGTTCCGCGTTTGCGGTATTTCTCATGAGTTGTTGACTTCAAGCATATGCGGGTTTAAAGAAAAAAACACATATAATACTCTGAAGGAGAATATAATAATGTCGATTCGTGTACTCATGATACGCAAAGCGGTGAGAGCGCCCAGAGGTATGGAAGCTACCATCCTTCCCCAATTGTCCGAGATGCTTATAGAGCTTCGGGAAATGGCTTATTACCAACCGGGCTATATTTCGGGGGAAACATTGCGAAACGTGGATGATCCGAACGAATACCTTGTGATAAGCACCTGGAAGTCTCTTGAAGACTGGCAGCGCTGGTTTGCCAATGAAAAACGGGC
>JAHJQU010000109.1 GCA_018819005.1 Pseudomonadota bacterium
GCCGTTTTCAGCTTGGAAGACTTGATGAGCAGGCGCTCTGTATGGTAAATATTGATACACATGCAGACAAAAAAGTGATCGAAGATATAAAATCACTCCCGAATATTATATCTGTCCAGCAGATACACTTATAAAAATATGTCTCTGGTTTCTGGTCCCTGGTCTCTGGTTAGAACATCGAACTTCGTACTTCGTTGATCGATTCACGATCTACGATTCACGACTTACGCCTCATGCTTTTCGCCTTAAGCAAGCTTCTTTTTGACTCTTTCCTTAAGCCACATAATCCACGGCTCAAAACCTTCTTCCGTCTTTGCTGAAATCTCAAAAACACTCATGTCCGGATGTATCTGCAGTATATTTTTTACAGCATCATTTTTGTCATATTCGAGATAAGGAAGAAGATCTGTCTTGTTTAACAGAGCCGCATCGCATACCCGGAACATCAGGGGATATTTAAGCGGTTTGTCCTCACCTTCAGTCACACTTAAAACAACTACTCTCGCATCTTCACCTATGTCGAATTCAGCCGGACAGACAAGGTTCCCGACATTTTCAACAATCAGAAGGTCAACAGCTTCTAAATCTATGCTGTTTGCGGCATTACCTATAACATGGGCGGCAAGGTGGCAGTCTCCGCCAAATTCATCGGTATTTACCTGAACAACCTGTACTCCTGTCACAGACAGACGGTCAGCATCAATAGTCGAACAAATATCGCCGACTATAACAGCGCATTTAATTTCCGGCAAAAGACGTGAAATTGTCTTCACAAGCGTGGTTGTTTTTCCTGAGCCCGGAGAGCTCATGACATTTAATACAAAAACCTTTTCATCGGCAAAACGGCTCCTGTTCTGCTGGGCCATTGTATCGTTGACGTCCAGAACTTTTCTGACTACCTTTATTTCCATTATATTATTCCTCTATAAATTAATTAGCATATATTGCTCTTCTCCCAATTGGTGGGAGAAAGGGGCCAAGGATTCGAGGGTTCAAGTGAAAATCATCCCGGCAAGGCAATGATTCAAACAACCAGAAACCATGAACCAGAAACCAGTAACCAAATATCACGGGTCTGCAATTTCTATTGAGACAATGTCCAGTTCCCTGCCCGAAAGAATCTGAATGGAACCGCTGTTGCATTTTATACAGGTAAAGACTGGCCCTGTTATTGTCCATTCGGCAGAGCATTCATTGCATCTTGCAACTACAGGAACTTCTTCTATTACAAGTCTTGCGCCTGAAAGGGGCGTATCCTTCACCACTATCTCAAAACAGAATTTCAAGCTCTCAGGCACGACGGCGGAAAGCTTTCCCACCTTGATATTAACCCTTTCCACCTGAATATTCTCAACGTTTTTCGGAATTGAAGCCGCAGCAATTTCAACAATCTGCATTGCTATACCCATTTCATGCATAGCCAAACACCGAAGCGCAGAGTTTACCAAGAACACCCAGATTCTCGCAAATATGGATGCCGCTTTTCTTCATCGCAGCGATTTTCCCCTGAGCCGTCCCGCTCTTTCCGCTTATTATTGCGCCGGCATGCCCCATTCTTCGCCCCGGTGGAGCAGTCAACCCTGCAATAAAACCAATAACCGGTTTCGAAACATTCTTTGATATAAATTCTGCAGCTTCTTCTTCGGCAGTTCCGCCTATCTCTCCCACCATTACAATCCCTTTTGTTTCAGGATCTTTTTGAAAGGCATCCAGGCAGTCGATAAAATTGGTTCCGTTTACAGGGTCTCCTCCTATTCCGATACATGTAGTTTGCCCGATGCCCTTTTGCGTAAGCTGATGAACAACCTCATACGTGAGAGTTCCTGATCTGGAAACAACTCCGATAGGACCACCCGGCTTATGAATATGTCCCGGCATTATACCAACCTTGCACTCGCCGGGGGTAATTATGCCGGGGCAATTTGGCCCGATGATGCGGCTCTTTTTCCCCGCGATATAATTTTTTACTTTCATCATGTCCAATACCGGAATTCCTTCCGTAATTGTAACGATAAGCTCTATTCCGGCATCTGCCGCTTCCAGTATGGCATCTGCTGCAAAAGGAGGCGGCACAAAGATCATACTGCAGTTGGCCCCTGTTTTTTTCACTGCTTCGTTTACAGTATTAAAAACAGGTATATTATCCATTTTCTGGCCGCCTTTTCCGGGGGTAACTCCGGCAACAACGCCGGTTCCATAGGCAAAACACTGGCGGGTATGAAACTGCCCTTCTTTTCCTGTTATCCCCTGAACAACAAGTCGCGTATTCTTATCAACAAAAATGCTCACTTTAAATTACCTCGCTTATACAAAAGCCTCATAGAATTGTGTGTAAGTACTCAGGTTGTTTAGACTGTAGGCTGAAGGCTGTTAGTGGTCGGTCTGTAGGCTGTTAGACTGTTAGCTAAAAACTTACAGCCTAAAAAGCTTCAGCCTACCCATATTATTCTACCACCCCTGATCAGGCTCTCACTATCTGTGCAACTTTTTGCGCGGCATCCTGTAAATCAATGGCCGTAATAAGATTCAGCCCTGATTCGGAAAGGATCTTCCTCCCCATCTCAACGTTTGTCCCTTCCATGCGTATTACAACAGGCACAGTAATACCTGTCTTTTTTGCCGCCTGAACTACACCCTCTGCAAGGACATCGCATCTTAAAATACCGCCAAAAATATTTATAAAGATACCTTTGACATTCTTATCTCCAAGAATAATCCTGAAGCCGTTTTCTACCATCTCGGCGCTGGCTCCGCCGCCCACATCGAGGAAGTTGGCCGGCTCGGCGCCCGCAAGCTTGATAATATCCATTGTAGCCATTGCAAGGCCGGCGCCATTTACCATGTTCCCGACATTCCCATCCATTTTTATATAATTCAGATTGAACTTGGACGCCTCAACCTCAAGAGGTTCTTCCTCATCAAAATCCCTGTATTCCAGAATATCCTTATGCCTGAAAAGAGCATTGTCATCAAAGTTTATCTTCGCATCAAGGGCAATAACAGCGCCATCTGTCGTAATGACAAGGGGATTTATTTCCAGAAGAGAGCAGTCATAGTCAACAAAAAGGCTGTAAAGATTTTTCAGCATTGCAGAAAATTCCTTTACCGCGCCTGCGGGCAGGTTAAGACCGAACGCCGCATCCCTGCAGTGGTATGGGTAAATTCCGGCGAGGGGATCTACAAAAATCTTTATGATTTTTTCCGGCGTCTTTTCGGCGACCTCTTCTATATCCATGCCTCCGGCCTCGCTTGCCATGATAACAATCTTGGCGGAAGCCCTGTCAGGGATAATTCCGAGATAAAGCTCTTTTTGAATACTGAGCCCCTGCTCAACAAGCACTTTTTTCACAAGCTTTCCTTCAGTACCGGTCTGATGGGTGACAAGATTCATGCCTATTATGCCGGCTGCACTATTTTTTGCTTCCTCAAGGGAATTGGACAGCTTTACTCCACCTCCCTTGCCGCGCCCTCCTGCATGAATCTGAGCCTTTACAACAACCGGAAATCCTCCAAGAGTACCTGCAATCCCGGCCGCTTCTTCGGGTGTAAATGCAACCCCGCCTGCAGGAACAGGAACACCGTATTTTTTGAACAACTCTTTTGCCTGGTACTCATGAATTTTCATTCTGTTATTTCCCTGTGATCATTAAACGTTACTTCTTAGGTTGTTTAGGCTGAAGGCTATAGGCTGTTAGTGGTCTGTCTATAGGCTGTTAGACTGTAGTCTGTTAGCTAACCTACAGCCTATCCACCTGAGCAGTTACCACTATCCGATGATGCATAGTACAGCATTCTTCGGCACTGAATCCCCGCTCTTGAAATTGATGGCCTTGATAACCCCTTCCACAGGAGCAGGAAGGGCGTTTTCCATCTTCATTGCTTCAAGTATTACAACTGTATCCCCTTTTTTAACATGATCGCCGACATTCTTCTCATAAGAAACAATCATGCCGGGCATGGGAGAGTTTAGCGTGACCCCTGAGCCGACTTCTGTTGGAACCGCTTCAGGCATGGGAGCCTTTATAGATACAGCAGGTGCAGCCGGTTTAACTGCGGCCGGGGCAGCAGGGGCGGCAGGTTTCTGAACAGAAATTGCGGCCGCAGGAACCTGATGCATGTAGCTTATAACCGGCGCCCCTCCAACCTCCTCAACACCAACTTCATAATAGTCGCCATCCACAAAGACATTGAAATTACGGAGTCTGTCACCC
>JAHJQU010000110.1 GCA_018819005.1 Pseudomonadota bacterium
CTATTCCTCAAGGCTTCCTTGACTAACGGATGCGAGTCATCAATTTCAGTGACTCTAAATGGGCGAGGCGTTAACCAGACCAACTTAAGTTACTCCATACTAATTTGTGAATCATAATTGCGTGGCCATCACACCATAACGAAAAGATCAGCCGGAGTGTAGCGATCGGCTGGATTGTCATGTTATGCATTTTTTGCCGCAGACCTAAGTATGACCATCTCTTTGATGAAAATTCCGTTAATTGTTGTGTCAGTAAAGATAGCTTGAATGATCCCATCCGCTGGAGTACCAACCAAAAAACCGATAGATTTTGGCAATGCACTTTTAGTCTCAACTATCTTAATAAGCGATATTGAAAGTGATTGAAGGTCACTCGATGAAATCGCTTCCGAAATCTTTTGATAGGCCAAAGCTTCGTTTTTTGGTAATAACTTGTCTAGTTCTGGGCCTGCTATCAATAATCGCCACTCATCTGCATCTTCATAAAAGTACCAAACCACCAATGTGGGCTTGACACCGGATTGATCCAGTTTTTTAACTAACTCTATGGTGTCGGTAATGAAACCGTCTACCAGTGCTTTTTCACCCATGGGAATACTCCGTGATCTTGATCAGTAATTGCCTGAATAAGCGTTGCGGCAGATATGGGGTCCCAAAATTCATATCGACTATGCTCATTCCACTTGGTCGTTATACCCCAATTTGCGCCTAATTTAGCATCGTTCTTCATGTCCTCCTTGAGTTCAGGTAAGAGACCAGAAGAAGACATTAAGGTTTCTAAGCTATGCGTGTATACTGTATTTACTAGATTTTTATCCGGTATGACATTTTCTTGGAACAGTTTTGAAATACAGGCCTTTAGCCCTAGCTCAACTGCATACCCAGCCAGATAGTAGGCGGATGACGCTTTGTTGGCTCGCAGAAGAAAAATCGCATCTTCGACGCGAATTTCAGAAAGTCGCTGTAAATCTTTTTTTGTCAGCATTTTTTAGTCTTCAACTTTGCATGCATAACGTAGAGGTAAGTGGCTGGCAAAGAAGCGCAGCGGATTTGCCAGTCCAACTTCACCGACTGGTTCGGTGAAATTTCATTTATTATTTCAATGGCCCACTCCCTTGAAACTGGACAGAACTTCCAGTGCCACCTATTTGGATGTTGCTAATAAGGATATCTCCCGACCTCCCATCGGATAAAGTTAACCGATAAGGGCCGCCGGGCTCTATATGCCTGCCTGAAGGTAATTCAAATGAACCATACCAGTCTTTGAGGCCAGATCTTTGATCTTGAGTTATCTCAAACCAAATAAGAATATTTTCCAATAAAGCTTGATCACCTTCTTTTATGGTTCCATAGGATTGTGGCATGATTTGCCTCCATTATTTTAATTTTTCAGGTGGAATATATTTAAAACCTCCGACCGAACCGATGCTTCCGTGATTACCTATATTGCCATAATTCCCATAGACACCGAACATTAATATTCGGTGGATTTATGCATAGGGATCAATCCAACCATATTCACTAATGAATGAAAATAGTTCTCCAGCATACCAAGATCCCTCATCAGATAAAGCCTTTAAGGCCGGTAGGGCTTCTTTTGGATGGTGGTATGCGTATATGAGAGCGGCGTTTTCTCTTAAGAAAACTGCCAGTTGGCTATCCTGCATAATTTCCAGTAGTAAGCTATCACGGTTCGCAAGAGACGATATTATTGCTTCCACAGATTGACCAAGTGAACCTCTGGCGATCCCGTTTTCTTCATCGATAAAACCTAATAGTTTTTCAACATCCGGTTTTTTAAATTCATCAAAACGCTTTTTAACATGTGATTTGGTTGCTTCGCTAAAGCCTTCACCATGATATGCAATGTCACCGTGCCAAGGAATATGAGCGAAATAGTAAACGAGTATGGGAGGAATATCAGAGATGTCTTTGTTTTTGAAAGCATCGAGAAACCAATCCCACACCTCTATCGCGTTTGGAGCGGTATGAAACAAAACCACCAGTCCGAGATGGAACTCAGATGGATGATTTGAATGGAATAATGACGCTGCTTCATCGACGGAAAGCTTGGGGAGCTCTTTCAGAATCGTGGGCACAAACATTTTCCTGAAACTTTCGTTGTCGAAAGTGTTTGTCTTTGTTATATCGAATTTAATAGTAGTGCATGGCCCAGAGTGCTTTAGATACCGTTTAATGTCAACCCAGTTGGCCGAATTAAGAACTGGAACATATACAATTCCATAAACTGATAAGGGATAGTTGCTCCAGTATTCGAAATGGTTGCCAACAGGAATGAGACATTTGTTTGATTGCCCATTGTAGAAAGATTGCCCGGATTTTATTTGAACACCGATCTGTTTGCTCAAAGGCAGGCCGTCTTTTACCAATTCAATGATTGCGTCTATGCCGAGATCATTCTCCTGATCAATTCTGTGGAAGATGCATCCCGCTGATTCAATCACCGTTTTTACGAAATTGGCCCCCAATTTAGAAGTGACGATTGTCTCGGAGTATTTCGGCATCACGTTTTGTGGTTCCATTCTTCACCGAACATTGTTAATAAGTGGAAAGTTTTCCATGTATTGCCAATATACGATAGAAAAATTTTCCATATATTAACGTATCAGCAATAAAACATGGAAAAAACATGATTGAATTTTCCATGTTTTGATGATTTTGGCTGTTATCATGGAAATAAAGAATAAATTTATACCAGATTAAAAAAATATAACTTATGAATCAGCGCTAAAAGTTCTAAAATATCATCATTTATAGAAAGCATCATATTGATGTTACCCCCTTTTCAGTAAAACGGGGAGCAAAAAATACGTTTCGAAAATATGTTTCATATTTAACACACTTCTATATTTTAATAAAGCTTTGTTTATATTATCTATAATTCGGGGATCAATATATTAAGGGATTTTTCAAGCCACTCGGCAACAAGGCGCCGGTGGCAGTTCTCTCCCGGTATCTCCCAGCACATAAGAATTAAATCGGAAAGCTCGGCATAAACTTTTTGCGGGTCAAGTTTGCCCAGTATGTCTCTTTTGTATTCAGCAACTTATTCCGGCCAGGGAAGGCCGGTTTTAGCGGAATGTTGTTAATGGATTGAGGCGTAATCCTAAAAAGAGTTGAAACGCATAATCTCATGGGTGTCAATCCTCACCCGAAATCGAGGTTCTTTATTAGAGAATATTCCAATATTTCAAACAGTTTTCATGCTAACTTATATTTTGATGAACGTCCCTGACTCTGACCTAAATAATCTGTTCCCATAGTTTTTTATACCCTAACCTCACTATTAACAAGCCATGCGACGTTTTATCGCCTGGTCTTAGTTTAATGGATTGTTAGAATTTAGGTCCAATGTTTTCTTTTCTCTACATCTTTATCATCTGGAAAAGGAGGATGCTTGATAGCTGAATTTAAAATATCATCAATTGGTTTTGATTTGTAAAATTTCAATAAACGTTTTTTTTCATTACGCATCTCATCTCTAATCCGTAACAACAATTTTTCACAGAGGTTGACTAAATCATAAATATTTTGAATGCCAAGACCTCCAATCCAAGAACCTCCCATGGTCACACTTTTAATCGTTCTTTTACCATTTGGACCCTTGTGGACCTCCAACGACACATAATTATCCTCAAAAATGTTAACTGAGTGGGCGATATATTTATTTCTCAAATTAATAAAATACTTATGCTTTTCTTTTAAGTCATCAGGAAATGAGGCCATATATTCTGTAGGTATTTTATTTCGAACGGCTTTTGTGAAACATCGGGAGTATCTAACTAAGGCGGCCGTAGCGAGTGCATCAATTAGGGTAAACTCCTCTTCCTCTGCTATCATTAATTTTGCCAATATTTTACAAAAAATGATTGTGCGAGTAAGGTCCATGTCAAGGCCAGTAAGGTCCGCAAGAAATTTAGTTTCTTTATCACGCAGCCTATAGAGGTCATAGTACAATAGTTCTTCTGGATCGTATTCTTCTATATTTCCCATTTTTCAATGTTGATGCCATGGTTATGTGTTTTTTTTATTTATTCTCATTCAGGAGCTATGCTCCTATCACCACCACAAACTCTGGTTCAAATTACTACGCTGCTAATAAGACTCTTCCTGAATTGACTTTATCCAATGTCAGATTACAGTCATTTATAATTATATTTGGATGATATTGTTAACTCCAAACCATTCAGTTGCATTAACTATCACTTGCTGGCTTGGATTGTGATAAAAAACAGCGAGATTGTCTTTGGTTCGGGTACAGCATACATAGAATATTTTTTGTGTCCGTTCAAGTATGCGGGGAAAGGATTCCAATTTGCTTTTAGTTTTTGATTTGCCATCAATTAATATTTTTTTCTGATTTACTTCATCAAATAAATAGTTAAAATTATAATCATTCCAATTCCCATTATCTAAAATGACAAGAATATTATTGAACTCCGTTCCTTTTGTTTTGTGCTGTGTGGAAAACGGGGTTTTACCTTCCAGATAGTCATACAACTTTTGAAACTCGCTGAATCGAACCTCCTTTACCCTGTTATACAGGTATTCATTCTTTTTCCTGAAAACCTCCAGTTTATCATCTATAAGGCAAATGCCTTTTTCATCCGCATCATTGATTACTTCTTCAATCGTTTTGTCCCCTACATTGACAAGGCTCTCAATGTTGTTTTTTAGTGTTCGTTTATCTGCAATCCGGTTGATTTTGTCTTTATAGTCTGTAGCTCTAATAAATTCATTGTACCGTCCGGTTTTATATAGGACAATATTATTTTGAATTTTAAAGAGATGCTTTATCAATTTATCTCGCTTTGAACCTTTTTTGTTCTCATCTTCTTCGTCTTGTTTTTTATCGTCAATCAAAGCGTCCTTGGTTAGGTATATCTTTCTGACTTCTGAGAAGGGCTTATCTTTTAATTGGCCATATAGTTCAGCGCTTGTAGGATCTTGAAGCAGTATATCTATCTTGAGTTGCTTTTGTCTGTTCTTTAATTGAAATTTACCAGCAACAGCGTCAAAACTGTCATTTTCGGCTATCTCAATTTCAGGTTTATTATTTTTCTTGTTGTACTTAATCTTGCTTAAAATATCATTCTTCAATCCAACCACCGGATCACTATCATAAATATCCATCAGTACCCGGAAACCGGCTTTGTCAGCGATCAGGTTATGGGTTAAATTTAGCTCTTTCGTTTCCTCATCATTTTCAAAGTTCCAGCCGTAGTTTTCGGTTAAGTATTGCTTCACTGCTGAAATATCATCGTTGGGCGAATGAATAAACAGGATGTTTCCCACTTTTACCTGACCATCTGCCATGTTCGGTGCATTTTCATAACCGGAAGGCTCCTGCACTATTCCATCTGTTCTTAACCTGTTCGCCAAGTCAATTACTTTCCGAGGGTTTCTTCTGTTTTGAGCTTTCTTGACCTCTTTGACCTTATCTGCCGCATCTCCCTTGTATTCATCAAGATTCCCAATTCCATCATCATAGATGGATTGCATGGCATCTCCGAAAAAGCCAATAAGGTTTTGCTTCCCACTTTTTTTGAAGTGATTAAGGAAAATATCTACGACGGCCTTGTTTGTATCCTTTACCTGCCCGATGCCGTGCTGTTCTCCGTCTTGGTCAACTACGGTCAGGTAAAATTGAGTGCAATATTTCCCCCAGTCGTCCCACAGGTCGCGCTTCAGGTATGCCGACCATCCTTGGGCGTTGGACGGAACTCTGGCGCGTGGGCCAATGATGTGGAATGTAATGGATTGAGGCTTAGTTGTCATAATGCTTCCACCGGTTCGATTTGGGTCATGCTCGGCGGGTCAACTCTATGGCCTGCTTTGTTTAAAAATAAAGCCTGTCGGGTTATTTTGTCGAAAATTTTCAAAAATACGACCACTTCAGTGTACTCCAAAATTTGGTCCGAAAAACGGCCACCTGGGTTTTCTACAGGCTCAACAATGTTTAGACCGATCCGCATAATATACGAGATTTAAGTTTTCAGTCCGTATAACACGCCGTTGTTGCTGCAATTATTTCAACGTTATATCGATCAATATTAGATCGTTGTTTATTTTGATATAATTTATCAAGGCATATTATGCGGATCAGCATAAGAACCTTTATAATGACCTCAAAGTCTATCGAAAGGGCTGCGAACGCCAGCCGATCTTCGGTTAAGGACATGCTTCTTGAAACCTTTGGAACAGACTTATGAGTTATATATAATGCGTCAAAGGAGACGCTTGAATATTTTGATGGGGCTGTTGCAATGCGGACTTAAAGAACCATATTGCATGTTGTTTGTCAATGAATTTTAATGGCTTATCCGATATCATTTGTGAGAAACGTTCAAAGAACATTAATGATTGTCTTCTGAAGGCTTGTATGGTTGCGTTGTATCAGAAAAACAATATTAGAGGAAGGCTGCAATAAAAATCAGAATTAAGAATTCCCAAGATCGTCCAACCGCCGGCATCGTTGTCTGCACCAACGAGTCTAAAATCTCAAAGAATAAAGAAAATCGTAGGCTACTGTTTAAAAGGCGTTAACAAAGCCACGGCTGAGTTGCTGGCCGCAGGCAATTGGGCTTATTTGTTATTATTTTTTGTTTCTCCTATGTTAAACTCTCTTTCAAAGGAACCTACAACTTTAAGTATTTCATCGAAATCAGGCACCTCACCAAAGAACATCTCACCGCGCATAGCGTTGTAATCCTGCCGCCATGTTGCAATTTGATCTTCCCGTGGCAGAAGGCGAAGTGAACCAGGTTTCAAGGTTTTATAATCCACCCAATGTTGATTGAAAAATATGGCGCGGTGTTCGGCTACGCCAGAGAACAGTTTGGGATTTTGTATCGCACGTTCAGCTACACCTTTTTTGATGAGGCACCAGAGGTCGTAATAATGCCGAGCAAGATGTTGTTTCCTTTGTTTTTCAGGGGGGCGAAATGTTTCTTCGTGTAGAAGCATAGCCTTTTCCCAAAACGTTCTTTCTGGGGCAACTGCTTGGACCGAAAACTCATCTATTGTAAAGATGTCAGGAAACGCTCCTGCAAGATAAGGCTTAATAAGAGGCGATTCAGTGGGCCACGTGTCCGATCGAGCCCCTAGTTCAATCTTCACTTGGGGGTGCAGATATAACGAGCTGCCGGTCAAGGTTCCCGGATATTTAAACAATAAGGTTTGCCCTTCCGGATCTTCTTCAGGCGAGGCAATATTCAGCGACCATTTCATATCGGGAGGAAGGGCGTCCATGAAACATCGTTCAAGCAACGGTTTAAGCTCCGAATGAATACGTAACTGGCAAGTTTCCTTAAGCTGAGCAAGAAAACTTTTACGCTTTTTTTTACTTGGTGCCTTTTCAGGACTTTTGTCCCCACCAAAACCCAAGAAATCCCGATTGATTACAATATCAATGTCTTCGGAAAACCGCTCAATCAAACCCCAACCTTTGGAGAGAGATGTGCCGCCTTTGAATACCAATTGTTTGCCCCATTCCGGGAGAGAAAAAAGTTTCCACAAAGTCCAGCACACCCAAAAGTCTTTCTCGATGCTTGCCGGCGGCAAATTAAGCCGCGATTGCGCCTGTTCAAAGTAAAGCTGCATCTCTTCATTGGTTTTATTGATGAAAGTATCCACTATTTAGTCACCGTTCTGCTTAGCAATGTTCCGCATGATATCTGCGATCCAAGCTGGAGCATATTGAAGGTCTTTGATTAGTTGCCTTTTGTCATCGTCACTTAGACGTCTCTTGAGGTCATTAAGCAAAGTGTCATGCATATGCTTCTGGCCAAGATGTCTTAAAGCTTGTATAAAAATGCCACTAACCCGACCTGCAGTGGCCATGTTACGGGGAGTTGTACGTTTAAGAATGATCTCCTGTTGACCCAACTGTATGCGCTTTGATGGACCATCAGTGAGGAATACAACTTTCATGGGGACCTGATTGGAAAGGCCGAGAAGATTGGCGGCGTATGCGCCGGAAGGTTGCAAACGTGTGGCATCTCGACCCCTCAAAGCATGTGCCACGCTGTCTATGGAAGGAGACAAGAGCCCAAGTTGCTCATGTTTACGGGGGTAATCGTAAAGACCGCGTGCCAAACGACGAATTGTTCCTTTTCGGCAAAGTCGGATAAGTGCCATACCTATGGCTTCGGGATTGCTAAGTGAGGAAAAAATTTTTGGTGTAAAGACAAAACCCCTGCCATGTCCATAAATCATAGAAATTAGTTTATCATCAATACTTTGCATGTTTATCACCGTCTAAATTTTGTTAGAAAAACTATACACTTTTTTTAACAAAAAACAATTAGTTTTTTCTCTGTTTCCTGTATTCACAATAAACATATACAAAAATAATAATCTAAAAAAATTGAACCATTTTTATCCATACCATCAAACTATCGGTTTTTACATAGAAAGTACTGGTTTCATCGAAGAATCGAGCATCTTCAGCAAAGCATTCCCTATACAGTTCAATTTCTATTTAACCTACCATATAGATGAAACTGATTATTCTGAAAAATGGAGAATTTTTTACCCGAAGGATTTACTAAAAAACCGCACTAATATTTATCAAGATCGTCCGGCTGCCTGAATCGCTTCATCCAACGATAACTCAGCACAATACAGATAAAAACCCTAACCGTTTTAAAGAGAAATCATATATCTTCATGATTGGCCTGCCGCTCCTTAAATTTCACATCAAATAGTGGAAAGTCCAAACCTCCATATTCCTATTATTTCCACTTTTTTTATAAAGAACAAAGCTATTTCCACCACGCCTACGAATTGATTTTTTCGTTTTTCCCCGGAATCTCGGTTCCGGATCTCTGTAACCAGATAAAAACTGGACTATACCCGGACGATTGACGAAATCAGGCTAACTTAAAACGTTAAATATAACAGCTGCTTATAAACTTTACTGGACTATTGGACTATTGTATGGCTATTAATTAAAGTATGTTTATATTTTGAATATTTTTTAGACTTTGAAAACAGCGTCCAATCGTCCATTCATCCAGACTAAAATCATGATATGTAAAACCCAACCCTAACCTTACCGCACAAAGTTGCGCCCCGCCTAATGAAACAAGCACAACCTGAAATGACATTTTCCGGACGATACCCGGACGATTGAAGAAATTAATCAAACTTTAATTATTAAATAAATCTAATACTTATAAAATTTATTGGACTATTGGACTATTGATACGCTATTAATTAAAGTATGTTTATATTTTTAATATTTTTTAGACTTTGAAAACAGCGTCCAATCGTCCAACAGTCCAGATTAAAAATTTGCTGCGCTAAACTCGATCTATACTTGCTATGCTATTTTGTGCTGTCAAAATTAAACAAGCACAACCTTCAATGACACTTTCTGGACGATCCTTGGACGATTGAAAAATATATCAAAAACAGAATTATTAATTATATATAATAGTTACATTATCTTTCTGGACTATTGGACGATAAAACACTATATGAAGTACCTTATGCTTAATTTTCTTGAAATAGACGCTATTTGAAAACATCGTCCAATCGTCCAATCGTCCGGCGAAAAAACTTTTATACGGCCAGCAAACCAATACCGAGATATGTATAAGTGCCTGATTTTGATTTATCATATCCCGCTCGCTTCATCATCGCTCCGAATTTCTTCTGAGCCAAACCTTTTTTCGAGATATTTTTTACAAACCAGACATGGTAATTATCGTAAAGATCGGAAGCACCAACTTTGGCCTCCGGATCTACATAACAACACTCCTCAATATACGGGCCGAGAATATCCTCTTCTTCCTTATAAGCCTGCCCGGCTTTTAAAACTATTTTCGGAGGATCAAGCCCCTGCTCCTGCCATGCGATGCACCCGCGAACCAGCCAGGCAAGAATGCCCGGGGCTTCTTTCATAAGCGTTTCCTGTAAAAACAGATCGGCAAGGCGCTCATTATCTTTGACTGGTTGCCGATTAACAAAACTCAGGCCAAATGGAACCAGAATCATACGCTCCCAGAAAGCATAATCATAGGATGCGGCGTGAGGTTTGTTATTGGTAAGCAGAAAAAGCGTGTGTGTGGGCTGAAAGAATATATCGTCCCGGGCGTGGGGGGCTCTGCCTTTAAGCGTATCGCCGCCGGAAAACCATTTGACGCGGGCTGATGAAAACATGCGGCCTTCGTCAGTTTCGGATGCAAACGCCATGCGTAACCCCTTTAAACCCATGATGTCCGGCGATGGGGCGGCGGAGCTTCGGGATCTCCCCTGATCCAACAGCATTTCCGATAAGATCGGGGCAGCAAGCGGGCCGAGAACATGGAGAAGCGTTTCGACCAGGACGCCTTTACCGTTTTGCCCCTGGCCGTGCAATATTATAAATTTACGCTGTGCTGTGAGGCCGGTAGTGGCATAACCAAAAAGGCGCTGTAAAAAATCAATGAGTTCTTTATTGCTCTCAAAGGTTGTATTGATAAACTTATCCCATTCCGGCGCCGGCTCATTAATGCCTTTCCATTCATGCGGACACGCCTTGAAGATATATTCGTCCGGGCGGCCTGGACGCAGGATGCCGGTGCGCAGATCCACGACGCCATTTTTACAGGCAATCACCCAGGGATCCAGATCGAATCCGTCTCCAGGAACCGCAAGGGGATTTTCGTTGGTATGAGCACAGATCAGGCACTTGCGCCGGCGGGCATCGGACCGTAAAGCGAAAACCCGCTCGCGCAGTTTCTTCTGTGTATGTTGAAGTTTTTTGAGTTTTTCCGCTTCGCCGTTTTGTATGGCGTCATTTATCTGGTATCCGAGATCATCCGCTTCCTGCAGATACCGCCTTGATACATTTTCAACCACGGCAACAGCATAATTCATAACATCACGATCCCAATGGTGCCCGGTCCATTCATACCAGCCGATAGACACGTCATTGCTCGACTTGTCATTCTTATTAAATATAAATTTTCCGCGGTGCAGCTCGGCATATAGTTTTCCGTCGCCAAGTTCATTTTGCCAGAGGCAGTCTGTAACAAACTTCGAATCAACCTCATCCGGCGCATGGGGTTTGCCCGGCTCTTTTTTCTCGGACTTGCGCTGCTCCAACTCCTCTGCGATCCGCTTCTCGGTCTGCTCTCTCAGCTCTTCCGGTGTCAACCTGCTTAAATCACCGCTTTGATCATCTATGGGTTTCTGCTCGTCTCCGCTCAATATATTATCCTATCAACTACTTATGTTTATATTATTAATTACTCATTAGTCATGCCTGCCACCATGACGCCGGAGTAAACGACCCGCTCCTCACAAAACCCTATTTTTCCACAATTCCATTTTTCATTTTAAAAACTCCCCGGACACAGTATTTGAGTTTCGCCAGCCGTATAAGATTATATACCAGGAAGGACCCGCTCTTGAACCATGTTGAGACGATAGACAATGTGCCTCCGAAATGATTGGACTATTGGATGTAAAAAAAAGAAGAAAAGGGACGCGCAAAAAAAAAGACGGAAGCCTTTTTTACATTCGATGAATCCTGAATAAAGTTTCTTTCGTTTAAAAGTTTGTCACCACTCTTGTAACCACCTATATGGTGACACATTAACATCATGAAATCACAAACAATATATATCGTTGTCACCACTTTCTTGTATATATAGAAGGAAAAATCCCCTACAGCCGATGGGCTACTGACCCCAACGTGTTGCAATAACCCGTATGATTTTGCTACCGATCCGCCCGGCGCAATCAGCATTTGAACAGTTTCTCCATTGATTTCTATAGTTCCTACAGTAGAGCCCACCACAAGATTTATGGTCTTATCCACACATCACTCAGTCCTTTCCTCCACCGCCATCGCGTTTGTGAGCATGGTTTGTTCTTTGGTCAATACCAATTGTTCGCTCTTTAACCGGCCCAGAATTTCGGCGGTTAATGCCGTAATACGCGCATTTATCACGTTCAGCCGCGCAAACGACTTGCCGGGATCTTTTATAATTTCGATCTTATATTGAGCAGTGGCTCCGACCTGTTCTTTTCTCTTCGCCTGTCCCATTTAAGCCTCTATTTTGTTAGAGTTTCTCTAAGTCTTTAATGTCGAAAAGAATTTTCCCGCCGATTCGCCTGAATGGGATTGGCAAAGGCTTTTTCGATTTTCGGGCGGTGCCGTTGTATAAAAATTGCACACTAACCCCCAAGTAATTTGCCGCATCCTGAATCGGGAAAAATCGACGCTCAAGAGACGGTTTCTCGGTTTTAGGCTTCGCCATTTGTAACCTCCTTTCCGAAAAGCCTCTTCGCATCTGTACCCAGAAGCGCGGCCCATTTTTGCTGTTTCGCTGGCTCGAGATGGATCTTCCTACGGACTACCTTTGAAACAGCAGCCTCGTGCTCTTCGGCAGCAGCAGCGAACCTCCACTGGCCCCCGAAAACCTCAATCATACGAGCTTTCAAAATTTTATTCATACTATTCTCCTGTATTGCGAATTCATGTTTTATGTATATTAATAGTTAAAAAAAAGGCTACTCTACAGTGCCTTGGAAAATAACATTCAGGTTAATTATCAGCGACAACGGGCTCTCAATTTTTTCAACAGACCTTCCAGAATCTACGCTCTCGGTATAATAATCGAAAGGCTTATCATCCATCGGATCCCACGAAACATAAAACGGCTCATCTATCAGCTTTCCATTCGGCAACCATTTATCCTGGATTGAGTGAATATATTTGATCATTATTTTTATCTTATTAAGTGGCAGTCCAAATTTAGTCAGTTCCAGAATCAGCCTAAGATCACGGAGTTCAGTGGTTGTGTATGTTCGTGATGTGCCTCGACCCACATCACGGCAAAGGGCTGGGAACATCCCCTGCTCGGTATAAAACAGCGCCTTCCTATCGGAAATGCCGCCTTTTTGACTAAATTTTTTTCGCGACCATGTGTTTTCCATGAAACTGAATTCCTCTTTTGTGAATCATTTAACCGAACTAAAAACATATGTCAAGATAAATTTTTAATGAAAATATATTGTTTTGATTTAAACGATAATAAATTCTTATTCTTTTTTTTGCAGAAGGTATTTTCCGCAAATAGTGACCAAAACAGTGACTAAACCCTAAAATATAAAAAAAAGGGCTAGCCTGTTTATTGGCTAACCCTTTGATTTAATTGTGGTGCCGAAGCGGGGACTTGAACCCCGATGGAGAACTCTCCACTAGACCCTGAACCTAGCGCGTCTACCAGTTCCGCCACTTCGGCACAAAAACAAATAAAATATTGATTTAAAATCGAGGATGAGATAGTTAAAATTTTTTTGATAATTTGTCAAGTTTATTGTTGATGGACCCGTAAAAAGCCAAAAACCTCGTCACTCCCGTGAATACGGGAGTCCAGAACCAGTTGAAAAGACTGGATTCCCGCTTTCGCGGGAATGACATAAAAGAGAAAATTTCGATTTTTTACGAGAGAATCATTGTTGGAACTTTGGAAACTATATAATGAAATTTATTGATGATATCAATTCGATTACAAAACCGTTTGATAACGCGGTAATAACCATAGGTAATTTTGACGGTGTTCATTTAGGACACCAGGCTCTTTTCCATGAAGTTATTGAAAAGGCGGATGCCATAAACGGAACTTCGATAGCCATGACATTTAACCCTCATCCTGTGAGAGTGTTAAAACAAAACGGACACCCCCCGCTTATCACTGTTCACGAACTAAAGACAGAACTTATTGAAAAGACAGGTATCGACGTTTTAATCTGCGTTCCTTTTACCTTTGATTTTGCATCAATATCGGCAATCGATTTTGTAAAGGATCTTCTTGTTAAACAAATTGGAATGAAAGCAATTGTTGTCGGAAAAGACTATACTTTCGGAAAAAACCGTGAAGGAAATCTCGAATTTTTAAAGAGATACGCAAAGGAATATGACTTTGAAGTAATAGTCGCCAACTGGATACCGATTTCAAACAACCTTTCGGGGCGTATCAGCAGTACCAAAATACGCGAACTTGTGACCGACGGCAAAGTTGCCGAAGCCCAACATCTTCTTGGCCGTTATTATCAGGTAAGAGGAACTGTTATGACCGGACGGAACAGGGGCGGGAGACTTCTCGGATTTCCTACAGCAAATATAAAACTGCACGATGAACTTTGTCCCAAAACGGGAGTTTATGCCGTAACCGTCGAATACATGGAATCCAGATATAAGGGTGTGGCCAACATCGGGTACAGCCCCACATTTGAGGATAATATTTTTACTGTTGAAGTTCATATTCTCGATTTCAACGAAAACATATACGGCCGAAACATCAGGATAAATTTCATCAGCAGGATCAGGGATGAATTGAAATTTGCCGGTATTGATCAACTTTCCGAACAGATAAAGAAAGATATTGATAAGGCGCAAAGGATATTGTCTCTGTAACCGTAAATAATATAATGAACAGAAACACAGCCATCTCCCTTTTCATTGGAACTGCAATCTCTGTTGCAGCATTATACTTTGCATTCAGAAATATTCCCCTTGATGATCTTTTAATATACCTTTCTTCCATAAACTATTTTTGGATAATCCCGGCTGTCGCGGTAAGCCTTTCAACTTTTCTCATAAGGGCATTAAGATGGCAGTCAATACTTGAACCTGTACGGAAAATAAGCTTTATACAGGCATTTCATCCCCTCATGACAGGCTTTATGTTAAACTGCATACTTCCGGGAAGAATCGGCGAGGCGGCAAGGCCGGTCATCCTTATGAAAAATGAAAATGTCCCTTTTTCGACAGGAATGGCAACGGTTGCTGTTGACCGGATATTCGATATTGTTTTTTTAATTATTCTTTTCATGGCCATAATGGCAGGTATTAGAATTGATCCTGATCTTGTTGTTGATTTCGGAGGCTACCGGCTGAATAACGCGGATCTTATTACCGCGGGTAAAAATCTCGCCGGAACAGGCGCAATAATTGTTGCGGGCAGTTTTCTTCTTTTTTTCGGTAAAACCAGAAAATACATAGGTTTTATCATCATGAAATTGCCTGTTGTTTTCTTCTTTGCAGATTCATCTTTCAAAAAGAAGATTGAAAATAAAATCTCTCTTCCCGCGCTTCACATTCTTGAAAATTTTTCAAACGGTTTTTTGCTTATAAAACACCCCCGGACAATATTGATATCCTCCTGCTACACTCTCGCAATCTGGATTCTTACCGCTTTTTCCTATTACCTGTTTGCACTGGGTTGCCCGGGGATCAACCTCTCATTCATGGAACTTACCGCGGTCATGATTATCGTCTGTTTCTTCATAGCTCTTCCTTCCGCTCCCGGTTACTGGGGGCTTTGGGAAGCAGGCGGTATTTTCGCAATGTCTCTTTTTGGAGTTTCAGCAAAGGAAGCGGCAGGTTTTACTCTGACAAATCACGCAATACAAATGGTTCCCGTAATCATAACCGGTCTTGTTTCAGCAATAATAACAGGTGTAAATATAGGATCTCTCAATAATTCAGACAAAATATAAAGTAATTATTCAGCCACAGATTCACACCGATGAACGCAGATAGATTTAAATACAGTAATTATTCAGGAGCCAGAATTCAGAAGTCAGAATAAAAAGGTAATCTGCTTTGGTTATGGTGATACTTTGCGAGTGCTCAACTTGAGGAAGCTTGTCAGTTGCGGGAGACTACATTGCTTCTATTCCGGATTCTGGCGCCTGAATTCTGACTCCTGAGCAGTTACAAGATTTGTATATGATAATGTAAGAAAAGATATCAGTCCGCCAATCAGTGTGGCGGAGCGTAGATCGGTGGCTGAGTAATTACAAAATAAATAGCGGAGTTTAATTATGGCGTTACTCGATATACTTTCATATCCGGACAAATTCCTCACAAAAAAAGCAAAGCCTGTGACAAATATAGACGGCGCTATTCAGAAAACGATAGATGACATGATTGAGACAATGTACAATGCACCCGGAATCGGCCTTGCATCGATCCAGATAGGATGCGATAAGAGCATTATCGTATATGATCTGAGTTACGGTGAAAATGAAGGTTCTCTCCAGGTTTTTCTGAATCCAAAAATCATAGAAACCTGCGGGGAAACTGTTTCAGAAAATGAAGGGTGCCTGAGTGTGCCGGATTTCAGGTCGGATGTAAAAAGGTCTGCGTCCGTGATCATTGAAGCTCTTGACAGAGAAGGAAAACCGTTAAAAATAGAAGCGAAAGAATATCATGCAATTGTTCTGCAGCATGAAATAGATCATCTGAATGGAATATTATTTATTAACCGGGTAAGCGCTTTAAAACGTGAACTTTATAAAAGACACATCAAAAAACAGATCAAGCAGGATGATAAATAGACAAAGAATCATATTCATGGGTACTCCTGACTTTGCGGTACCATCCTTAAAAGCTCTGCATAATTACGGCCACGAGGTTGTTCTTGTCGTAACTCAACCGGACCGTCCGAGAGGAAGAGGCAAAAAGATACTTTTCTCTCCGGTAAAAGAGGCGGCTCTCGCGCTGGGATATGATATTCTCCAGCCATTATCAGTCAAGACTCCCGAATTTTATGAAAAAGCCGCCGCTCTTTCCCCGGATATATTTGTTGTAATTGCTTTCGGACAAATCCTGCCGAAAAATATCCTCTCAATTCCTGAAAAGGGCGCAATCAACCTGCATGCTTCCCTTCTCCCGAAATACCGGGGTCCTGCGCCGATTCAGCGGGCCATAATAAACATGGAAAAAGAGACCGGCGTGACATCCATGCTGATGAACGAAGGTCTCGATACCGGAGATATCCTGTTGTCCTCCAAAACCGAAATCTCCTCCAGAGA
>JAHJQU010000111.1 GCA_018819005.1 Pseudomonadota bacterium
ACAACCAGCTCAATGTA
The DNA here is from genome assembly GCA_018819005.1 of Pseudomonadota bacterium. Taxonomy (GTDB): domain Bacteria; phylum Desulfobacterota; class Desulfobacteria; order Desulfobacterales; family RPRI01; genus RPRI01. Next base: position 18 of record JAHJQU010000111.1, read on the forward strand.
ATATCCTTCTCTTCCTTCAATGCCGAGCAAAGGGCTTCCCGGAGAAGCAAGATCTCCGGCTTCGACCATTTTGGCCGTAACCAGAGCGTCATAGGGCGCGGTGATTACCGAATCTTTTTTAAATGACTTCGCGGAAACGAGGGCGGCTTCGGCCTGTTTGATTCTGTGTCCTGCAGCCTGAACCATTGACTCGGCCTGTGAAAGGGCGGCTTCAGACTGACGGTTTCGTGCTTATACTTCTTCAAATTCCTGTCTGCTTGCCGATTCCTCCCTGATAAGATTAAGATAGCGATCATAAGTGGCACGTGCAAGTTTTGATGCAGCTCTTGCGGAATCAACTGCCGATACGGAAGCGTCATATTCCTTTTGGGCTCCTGCCCATGATTCTTCCGCCTGTGACAACTGAGCATTTACCTGGCTGTCATCTATAAGGACGAGGATATCACCCTTCTTTATAAAATCCCCTTCCCTGACATTGATGGCCTTAACAGTTCCCATAAGCTTGCCGGACAGGGTGCCCGCGGTTTTGGCATGAACCGTCCCCATTGCTTCATATAAAAGGGGCAGGCTGATATATTGCGCCTCTGCAACAGGGGCTTTGACAGCAGCAGAGCCATCCTTTTTAACAGTACCCGGTTCGATTTTGCCTTTGCAGCTTAAAGAGACTAAAGCTGATATTAATATTATGGCATAAATAATTTTTCTTTGAAGCATGTCAGACTCCCTTTTCTCGTCGTTCGTACTTCGAAATTCGATGTTCGAGATTCGATGGTTTACGCACCCATACCCATACCCAAACAATTAGAACATCATTACGACAAACGCTAAAATATATATACTACTGCCAGCTATCATTAATAGTTCCTGTTGCCAGTTGAAGCTGTGTTGTTGAAATATTGTAGTCATGCAATGATTTTAAATGGTTTGTACGTGACTGCTTAAGCGCTGATTCTGCGTCCATGAGATTAACAATAGTTAATAAACCGTTTTCATACCGCTTTCGGATTATGCGAAGGTTCTCTTCAGCCTGAAGAATGGATTCCCGTGCAACCTGTATCCTCTTCCACGAGCTTTTAGCCTGGTAATATGCCTGCCGAATCTGTACATTTATTCCGAGTTCAAGCTCATGTTTGATTGCCCGGATTTTTTCCAGTAATGCGCGGGCCTCCATTGTTTTTCCTGATATGCGTTGTCCGCTATACAGGTTAAAGCGCATAATAGCACCAACCATGTAGTTATCGGCCGTGTCGCTGAAAGCTTCTGAATTAACCTCGTAATTTCCTATCAAATGGAGGCTTGGCAAATGACCGGCCAGAGATTTGCTGACTTCTTCTTCAGCCATATATTCCTGGAACAGCAGTTGCCTGAGATCCTTTCTGTTCGCGAGAGCAGTCTCCACCAGTTTATCAATCTGTTCTTCTGTTCCGGCTTCTTCATCAAGCCTTGTTGTGGTTTCAAATGAATTGCACTGAGAAAGGCCCATAACCGAACAAAGCATTGCTTTCGCAATTAAGACATTGCTTTCGGCAGAAAAAAGCTCCTGTTCCAGTTCGGAAACCCGGACTTGTGCCCTTAAAAAATCACTCTTGACTGTTAATCCGTTTTCAAACCTCGACTTTGCCATATTGGAATGGGCTCTCGCGGCATCCAGTATTTGACGTATAAGATCAAGATGTTCTTCAGCAAGAATAAGGCCAAAATAGGCTGTTGCAGCTTGGCCAATGACCTCCTCACGTGTTCTTTCCATCATGAGGAATGCGGCTTCATTCTCTAGTTTTGCCTGCTTTAAGCCTATCCATGTCTGCCCACCGTCAAAAACAGTCCAGTCAATGGTAACGCTTGTAATAAAATTGTTTATGTCATCAGGGTTGTTCAGTCCGGCCGGATCGAAGTCTGACCGGGCAATATTTCCCTGGTTCAGCTTTGTCCCGAAAGCCCACATCGGGTTGGTTGTTCTGTTGAAAGTTTCATTTAAATATATCTGGGGAAGAAGTCCGGAGCGGGCCTGTGTTATCCGGGATCTGGAAGCTTCAGCCTGAAATAACGCGGCTTTTGTTTTCGGGTTGTTTTCAAGTGCTCTCTTTACAGCATCAGAAAGGGACAAACAACTCTTTCCTTCCTCTGCTTCAGAAGCAAAAATAAAAACAAAATGGAGTAACAAGGCAAATATTAAACAAAAAAGAGATGTTTTGATAAAAAAGAATTTCATGCATCCACCCCTTATTGGAACCTAATTGAGATTTCTGAATGTTGTAAGCATATTCGGATGATGAATCTCCTCCTTCATATCAACCGTATGGCAAAGAGCGCAGTTTTTATTTGCTCCGATGGGATAGCGGTTTTTCTGATACATGAGAGGCTGAAAATTTTCTCTTTCATCTCCAGATATGTTTGTGGCCGGATACTCTGCATGTGTTATTCCGTGGCATGCCGGACACATGATTCCGACCTCGTCTGAACGCATTTTGTATAGAGA
>JAHJQU010000112.1 GCA_018819005.1 Pseudomonadota bacterium
ATCAACATGAATATGCGTGAGAAATATGTAATCGAGGTGTTTTGCCCCGGTTTCACCGATGGCCTGCATCAGGGCATCCGATGTCGAGGATGTTCCGACATCCACAATAAAAGTCTTTTCCCCCTTGTAAAGCCAAACTCCGATGAAATTCTGAAAACCCGGGGCAACAGGAGGAAGGGTTATGAGGGAAAGATTATCGGTAAATCGTTGTATTTTATAATTCAAGTTAATACGCCTTTCTTCAGCACCAGTTCTCCTCCGCAGCTCGAACCGCTTCCGGCCGTACACCCGAAGCAATGATTCATGGTTCTGATTTTGCGGCTCATGATCCTGTCAAGGGAAAACTCACGGATATGGGGGGCCGGCATAATTTTCAAATCGAGCATCTGGTTGAAATCGCAGTCGTACAAATAGCCGTCATAGCTCACGGAAAGCTGGTAACGGCACATGAGTCCATCCAGGGTGCAGGGGTTGAACGCGGTTTTGAGCATATCCATATAAGGGGTCAGCTTATCAAGCTTCAGCAATGCCTGCAGAAAGCCGTCAAGTGGGAGATTGTTGATACAATAAAGATGATTAAAGTCAATGCCGTAAGCCTCTTTAAGATTATTCCTGAATTCACTTTCGAGCAACGCCTGCGATGAGGAGAGGTATATCCCGGAAGGATTATAAATCAGGTTCAGAGGAAGTTCTGTGCCGTACCCGAGCCTGTTCAGTTTCTGCAAGGCGCGGATTGATTTTTCAAAGACACCGGCGCCTCGCTGCCTGTCGGTGTAGCTTTTGCGGAAATAGGGCAGGGATGCCATGATTTCCACACCCTGTTCCGCCAGAAATGCTCCGAGATGCCCGTATCCTGGTTCTTCCAGAATTGTCAGATTACACCGGTCAATGACATGTTTCCCCAGATTTTTGCAGGCTTGTACGAGATAGGAAAAGTTGTCATTCATCTCCGGTGCACCGCCTGTAATGTCAACCGTTTTAATCTCATCAGTTGCGGCGATCACCTGAAGGCAGTCATCCATTATTTCCCGGCTCATTGTTTCAGTGCGAAGCGGCGAGGCGCCGACATGACAATGGCGGCAGGACTGGTTGCAGCGCTTTCCTATATTGAGCTGAAGGGTGCTCAGCGCACAGGGCGCAAGAGCGGATGCCGCAGGCAGATGGGGTCTGATGGTTTCTTCAAATGAATGCGGCAGCGCGGCTAAAATCGCCAACTGATCATGTGATGATATCATAAATTTTCCTTTATTCCACCCTCCCTTTTGTCCCCTCCCATCAAGGGATGGGAAGGAAGCGGGAGAGGGACAGGGTGAGGGGGGAATCTTTTTCAGATGATCGTGTCGTCAATTTTATTCATCATTTGAACACTGTGCACAAGGGAAATTCCTGCTGCCATTGCCGCCGCTACGTGAACCGCTTCATTCATCTGTTCCTCGTCCGAGCCTTTTTCGATACAGGTTCGGGTATAGGCGTCTATGCAGTACGGGCATCTAAGCGCATGGGCTACTGCCAGCGCAATCAGGGCTTTCTCCCTTTCGCTCAATGCTCCGGTCTCCATTACGCGTTGTAGTAGGAAAAATATTTATCTCCCAGCGGCTTGTTGACACGGGTAATAGTTGAAAATTTCTGCAGGTCATCCGGTTCGTAGTAACTTTTCATGGAGTTCGTCCCTTTCTGTATATTTTGATGTAGTCAAGATATGAAACAGAATGTTCTTTTGTATTATCGGAATCATTCATAATGGCAAGGCTTGCCATGGAGGGAGGGTCTTCCCCGAAAGCTTTTCGATAATCTTCGACAATATCGGCCTGTTCAGTTATCCATCTGTTCAGATTTTTTTTGCCCTGCTCAACCGGAATCATTTTCGCTTCTTCGGCATACGGATTTGTCAGTATATTCTCTGAATATGACTGATTCGCCCATATGTAATTCAACGTGCTGTGAGGCGGATACTCCCCGTATAATGCTTTTGCTGTTTCATATTTCAGTTTTTTAAATAAACCTGCTTTTGCGGAATCATATTCGAACATCACGTACAGTCGCAATGGATAGTCATCGCCGCTTTTTTTCGTCGCATCGCCTTTAAGATAGATATTTTCGATCTTCCAGCGCCATTCCAGTATGGGGTAATCATATACATTGAACTGCTTTTTGTAAATGATCGCAGAAGCTGACGCCCTGCTTTCGGCTTTTAAAACATGACCCTCTACGATCGTGTAGGCTGAATGCGTCTTTATCTTCGGGAAATAAAAAGGTTTCCAGTTGTCAAGGTTATGAAATTCCTCGGAAAGCAGGACCTCATCCCCGCCAAAAGAAGGCGCGGGCAAACCACAAATTAATATGCATAGAAAGGCCAGATATAAACCGCTTCGTTTAAGAAATAGAATATTCATTTCGTGTGCGGCCTGTAATGTTTTGCCAGACGTTCAGGGTCTGCGCCGCATGCAAATAAAAATGCCAGTGCCCATGTCCGGATTACCGAAAAGAGAATTCCATTCTTTTCCCAGCGGCGAGGCGAGGTTGTTACCGAGTCATGTAGAATGCGCACCCGCCCGCCTCTTTTTCTTATGCGCCTCATCATTTCAACGTCTTCCATTATGGGTATTTCCGCAAACCCGCCAATCTCATTAAAGTATTCACGGTGCATAAAAAAAGCCTGGTCGCCGTACGGTAAGCGGGTCAGGCGGTAACGCCATGAAGCTGCCATTGCAATAAGTCCAAAGACCGGCCTTTTGCTGTCAAAATGCAGGGTGAATGCCCCAGCCGAGTATTGCCTGTCAGCCATCACCTCGCGGATCCGGGAGAGCGCGTTACTCGGCAGGCGGGTATCGGCATGAAGAAAAATCAAAATCTCACCCCGTGCCACCTCCGCTCCGGCATTCATCTGTTTTCCGCGTCCCGGCGGGGCGCAAAATTTTATCACCTTCGGATGAACGATCTGGCGGAGGGTAGTCCCTTCCGCATCTCCGTCCACGACGATGGTTTCAAATGGCTCACCAGAAAATTGAGCAAATAATGCCTCCAGACACACATTTATGCCATGCGCTTCATTCAGGACCGGAATAATGACTGAAACAGCCGGAAAAGAGTCCATTTTCCCTTTCCTTCTAATCCTCTCCGCAGGCTCTTCCCCGCAGGCTGAAGAAAAATTTCAGCCCTTTTTTTATTTTTTCCGAGTAGATTTTTTCGGCGAAGAAATTACCGATCACGCGTTTGTTGATCTCTCCGAGTGTAGGATAAGGATGTACGGCAGAAGCAATGGTTGAAAGTTTCGATTTGCCGTTCATAATCGCAACCCATTCGCTTGCCAGTTCTCCCGCATGAGGTCCCAGGATCTGGATGCCGACCGGTTTTTCCTTTTCATCCAGAATCATTTTGATGATCCCGTTTTCTTCTCCTTCAGCGAGGCTGCGGTCATTGCGCCGGAATGGCTCCGTCCAGACCGAATACTTTATGCCGGCATCCTTTGCACGTATTTCATTCATTCCGATGCTGGCAAGTTCCGGGTCGGTATAAGTGCACCAGGGAATATTGGTATAATTCACTTTTGCGGGGAGATGAAAAATCGCATTTCTGATCACGATTCCGCCCTCATAGCCTGCGGCATGAGTGAAGAGGTATTGCCCGGTAACGTCGCCGGCACCGTAAATGTGCTTTTGAACGGTGCGCAGGCGGTCATCGAGCTTAAGTCCCAGCCGGTCAAATTGAACACCGATATTTTCGAGTCCCATTCCTTCAAGATTAAAAGTTCTCCCGATGGCTACAAGTATGGTATCGCATTTGAGACTCAATTCCCTGTCCCCCGTCTTAATGACCACTTTCTTGTCTTTGCCTGAACCTTTAACGCGGACCACGGAAGCGTTAAGATAAAAGATGACTCCTTCAGCGCTCATCAGATTCATTACCTGATCCGCCATATCTTTATCCTCTTTGCCCAGTATCTGGTCCTCCCGCTGAATGACCGTAACTTTTGACCCGAGACGGCAAAAGGCCTGCGCCATCTCAATGCCTATCGGTCCGCCGCCAATCACAATCATAGATTCCGGCAAATGGTCGAGGGAAAATATTTCACGGTTGGTAATATATGGCGTTCGGTCCAACCCCTCTATGGGGGGGGCCGCAGGTGATGAACCTGTGGCAATCACCCAGTTTTTGGCAGAATATGTCACGCCGTCAATCTTGACAGCGTGTTCGTCAATTAAGTGCGGGCTTCCGAATTCAACCCGCGCCCCTAATTTGCAGAACCGCTCCGGAGAATCATGCTTCTGAATCAAATCAATTACAGACTGGATACGTCTTGCGACCGCTTTATAATCTACCGGTGTAAGGGGTGCTTCCGGCAGTCCGAATTTTTTTGCATGCTTCATCAGGTGACGTACATGTGCAGTTTTGATAAGCGTTTTACTGGGCACACATCCAAAATGGAGGCAATCTCCGCCAAGAGACTTTTCCTTTTCAACAAGAAGTGTCTTGGCTCCGAGCATAGCCGATCCTGCGGCTATTGTTAATCCAGCGGACCCTCCGCCTAATATGCCCATGTCAAAATCGTATTTAGCCATGTCACCTCCAAGTCATCTTTATGTCAAGGGTTCAAGGATTCAAGAGCATTTAATCTGATTACTTCGATTCTCGGATCCTGTTATTTTTCACCGGAATCCTTGAATCCTTGAATCCTCGAACCCTTATATGTTCTTATTATTTTTTTCGTTGCGAT
>JAHJQU010000113.1 GCA_018819005.1 Pseudomonadota bacterium
GGTTTTTTATAGGATCTGTTTCTTCCATGGCTCATTGAGTTTCCATCCGGACAAATGCCTATCCCTGCATCAGAATACATCTTCAATCAGATCGTTCAATGTTTCAAGGAGTTTTATATCATCGGTCAGGGGCAGACAGATGGCAGACATGCAGGCTTCACGAACCGGGATATCTCTGCAAATAAGCTGTGCCGCATAAATAAGAAGGCGGGTGCTGGCCCCTTCGGTCAGACCGTACTCACGCATGCTCCTTATTTTTTGCGCAAGAGATACAAGCTTCAGCGCTTCGTCGACTTCAACTCCGCCTTCATGAGATACAATCTCGGCTTCTTTTTCCGCCTCCGGATAGTTAAATTCAATAGAGACAAACCTCTGGCGCGTGCTTTGTTTTAAGTCTTTCAGAACGGACTGGTATCCAGGATTATAGGAAATAACCATCATGAAATCAGGATGCGCCGATATCACTTCTCCTTTTTTATCAATCCAGAGAGTTCTTCTGTAATCGGTCAGGGGATGTATGATAACGGTCGAATCCTTTCGTGCTTCCACAATTTCATCCAGATAACATATGGCGCCCTTTCGCACAGCCCTTGTCAAAGGACCATCCATCCAGATCGTCTCGTCTTTTTTGAGCAAAAACCGGCCAACAAGATCTGTTGCAAAAAGATCTTCATGACAGGAAACGGTTACAAGCGGCCGTTTTAAGCGATGAGCCATATATTCCACGAATCTTGTTTTGCCGCACCCTGTCGGGCCTTTTAACATAACAGGAAGCCTTATGTCATACGCGGCTTGAAACATCCTGATCTCATTCCCTGTGGCAAGATAATAGGGTTCCTGATCTATAATATTAAAGGCTGTTTCCATGCCGGTTTCATCGTTCATTTAAATGTTTTCTCCTTTAAAAGGATTTTATATGTATAAGTTATGATGGACTTGTAAAAATTCCGTCATCAGGCCGAGGACTATTAAGCCCCGGCCTGGAGTAAGGGGAACCACTTGAATTTATTTTAAGCGGGCGGAGAGTCCGCCCAGGCGGATTTACCACCGGGTTAAAAGTCGTTTCATGCCTTTTTACCAAGCCACCAGTATTAACCTTGCTTAAGTGTCATATCTGTATTATTCTACCAGAAGTTTTACAATAATGACAAAAGGAATTAACGTTAAATGTCGGAAACAAGCAACTGTGATATGGTTCACCGTCTGACCCATGAAGGCAAAGAGATAATTTTAGTCGGAACAGCTCATGTATCAAAAGAGAGTGTTCAACTTGTAACTTCAGTTATTTACGAGGAAAAACCTGATACTGTGTGTGTCGAGCTTTGTGAAACAAGATATCAGGCTATAATAAATAAGGATATGTGGCTTAATACGGATATCGTCAAGGTAATAAAAGAAAAAAAATCTTTTCTTCTTCTTTCCAACCTACTTATGGCATCTTTTCAAAAAAGAATTGCAAAAAAGTTTGATATCAAGCCGGGGCAGGAAATGATAGAAGCGATAAGGGCAGGCGAAGCTGCCGGAGCAAAAATATATCCGTCCGACAGAGATATACGCATAACCCTGTCGAGAATCTGGCATAACATGGGTTTTTGGGGCAAAACCAAACTGCTTTTTCAGTTACTTTTATCTCTTGGAGAAGTGGGGGATATCACCGAAGAAGACATAGAAAAAATGAAACAGGAAGATGTGCTTGAAACCCTTCTTGCCGAAGTAGGAAAATCTCTTCCGGTTTTAAAAAAAATATTAATAGATGAAAGGGACATGTACCTCGCCCAGAAGATAAAGTCGGCTCCCGGCAGAAAAATAGTTGCTGTTGTGGGAGCCGGCCATGTGAAAGGCATAAAATCATTCTGGACCGATACCATTGACACAGATTCTCTTGAGCAAATTCCGCCTAAAAGCAGGTTGTCTGATGCTGTCCAATGGATCATGGCTGCCGGAATAATAATACTTTTTTCTCTCGGATTTTATTACGGCGGAGCAAAGGCCGGTGCGGACATGATAACCTGGTGGATAATTATTACAGGGCTTCTTGCAGGATTGGGCGCTCTTCTTGCTATGGCTCATCCTTTAACGATTTTATCTTCAATTCTTGCAGCGCCTTTAACAACCATTCATCCGCTAATAGCTGCAGGATGGGTTTCGGGACTTGTGGAAGCCTTTTCACGTAAACCGAAGGTACGGGACCTCGAAAGTCTTCCTGAAGATATACTTTCAATAAGGGGGTTCTGGAGAAACAAGGTTACAAGAATTCTACTTGTGGTTGCCTTTACAAATCTCGGAGCTGCTATCGGTTCGATGATTGCCATACCGCTTATGATAAAAATGTTGTAGCTGAAGACTATTTGCAACTTCAGCCTTCAGCCTGTCTACTATTCACCATTCACTTATTCACTATTCACTATCTGAGCCACCGTTCTCTCGGCTTTCTTCCCTCCTTCAAGGGTATAAGTCATCCTGACAGTTTTAAGACGTTTCCGGGCAAAGAGCTGAATACATTCTGGATATAGCTCCCATTCAAGGGCAAGCCCCTTTTTTTTGATCGAATCTATAGTGTCATCCGGTTCTATCGGAAAAGCCTTTTGTCCGATTATGGGGCCGGAGTCCTCCCCGTAATCAATAAAATGTACCGTGCATCCTCCAATTTTCGACCCGTAACGGAATGTATCTCCGTACCCGTCGGTTCCGGGAAAAGCCGGCAACAGGGCAGGGTGTATGTTCATGATGCGTGGATTATAAGAATCTGTATTTACTCTGTCTATAAAATATGGTGTAAGGTTTCTCAAAAAACCTGCAAGGACAAGAAGATCAAATGGATAGGGTTTCATCTTCTCAAGAAGCTCGGCCTCGGCAACGGCTCTTGTTACAACAAATGTTTCTTTCTTTTTGGAGTCGGTCCCGTGAGGAAAAAGGGAAATCCTCGAAATAATA
>JAHJQU010000114.1 GCA_018819005.1 Pseudomonadota bacterium
TAATCAAATCGTCATGATTTTGGGATTCCATGCACTTTTCTGGGGTCTTGGATTTGCGGGAATCATCCTGTCTGGCAAGCGCATTCTGGAGTCCGAGAAGGAACGGGCCCGGGCGGAGGAGGAACTGAAAAATACCTATGAACAGGTTCGATCCCTTGCCTCAAGGCTGCAGGAGGTGCGTGAAGAGACAAGAACACAGATCGCCCAAGATATCCACGATGAACTGGGTGGAGCTCTTGCCGGATTGAAGATGGATCTTCTCAGATTGGAGCCGATCGTCTCGGGTGAAGAGAATAGGGAAAAGAAACAGGCCATGCTGGACATCATCTACCAGTCAAAAGAACTCCTTAACAATACAATTCGAGCCACCCGCAGAATCTTCATGGAGCAGAGACCGTGCGTTCTGGACGATTTCGGTCTCGTGGCAGCGATGGAGTGGCAGCTTGGGGAATACAAGACCCATTCGGGTATATCTTTTGAGTTCAATGCGGGACAGATCGAAACCGATATAGATAAGAATGTTGCCACTGTCGTGTTTCGTATTTTTCAAGAGGCTTTGGCAAATGTAATCCGACATTCGAAAGCGACTGAGGTAAACATAAGTCTTCGTGTAGATGAGGGACAACTAATCCTTGAAGTCAAGGATAACGGGAGAGTAATTACGGAAGATGAAATTAGCGGACAGGGTCAATTGGTATTCTGGGCATGAGGGAGCGAGCCCTTGCTTTTGGAGGCGAAATCAATATCGCAGGTGAATCCGGAAAGGGAACTATTTTGAACTTGAAGATACCCCTACAGTGAGAGGAGCATCATGATTTGATTGGAACTGATTATTTCATTGACATGTTTGATACTGACAGCTTCCTGTACTACACAACCAGCCAACCTCGATGAAAATGCATGACTTCAAATGGTAAGCAGGATCTGATGGCCCACTTTCAATTTGACATCCTAATGAATATCAGATAGATTTTAAATAGTTAAATAAGACACATATAAATACAATCTGTCTTTCTGTCCAGCCAACAACATTTTCATTACAGGGGGGCATCATTTGAAAAATCAATCCAGGACAAATCAAGAACTCCTCGAAGAGATATCCGCCCTAAAGCAGAAAATCCAGGAACTGGAACACTCTGAATCAGGTCACAAGCAAGCGGAGGATAAGCTGCGGGAAAGCGAGGTCAAACTGCAGGTAATCTTCAATTCAATTGGAACCGGAATTCTCGTAGTTGATAAGAAAACTCAGGTTATTATTGAAGCGAATAATGCTGCCATGGAAATGACCGGGCTGCCCAAAGAGAGGATTATAGGACATGTTTGTCACTCCTTGGTTTGTCCTGCTGAGGTAGGCAAATGTCCGGTAAAAGATCTCGGCCAATTTGTTGAACACTCTGAACGCAAGCTCATCCATGCTGATGGACATCGAATAGACATCCTGAAAACCGTTTATCCTATTACCATCATGGGGAAAGATTGTTATCTTGAAAGCTTTATCGATATTTCTGACCGCATGCGGTCGAAAGAGGCGCTTAAAGAGAGCGAAGAAAAATATCGCATCCACTTTGAGAACGCATCTGATATTATTTTCTCATACGATCGGGAGTTCCTTATTCTCAGTATATCACCCTCTGTGGAACGAGTTTTGGGATACAAACCGGAAGAGTTCATCGGCAAATCTTTTACAGAGCTGAATATAATGCCACCCGAAGACCTTGAGAAGGCATTTTCAGATGCAATGCGAGTATTTGCCGGCGAGCGTTTAGATGCAAGAAGTTATACATTCATTGCCAGAGATGGAACGAGAAAGTATGGGGAAATCAACAGCGCTCCCTTCTTCCACAAAGGTCAGGTTGTAGCCGTGATTTGTGCCGCAAGAGACATCACCGAGCGCAGGCAGGTTGAAGAGAAACTTCTGCAGACCCTCGAAAATCTCAGAAAGTCGTTTGGTACGACCATACAGGTTATGGTATCGGCTGTTGAGACAAGAGACCCCTATACATCCGGCCACCAGATCCGGTCGGCGAATATTGCCCGCGCTATTGCCACCGAGATGGGGTTACCCCAAGAGACAATCGACGGCATCCGGATGGCCGGTTCCATCCATGATATTGGAAAATTATCCATACCTGCTGAAATATTGTCAAGACCAGGCAAGCTATCTCAGTTAGAGTTTTCCCTGATTAAAGAACATGCCCGAAAAGGATATGAGATGTTAAAGGATGTTGAATCGTCCTGGCCTCTCGCTCAAATCGTTTACCAACACCACGAGCGGATGGATGGTTCAGGCTATCCGAGAAATCTGAAAGAGGATGAAATTCTTATGGAGGCCCGCATTCTTGCTGTTGCCGACGTGGTGGAGTCCATGGCATCGCACCGGCCTTACCGTGCCGCTCTTGGTATTAATGCTGCCCTTGAGGAGATTGAAAAAAACAGAGAAACACTTTACGACGAGATGTAGTAGATGCATGTTTGAGATTGTTTCGGGAGAAAGGTTTTCAACTTGCGACTTTCTGAACTATAAATGAGGGCTTACGCTTGAATCAGGGTTGTCAATGCCGGGGGCAACGGAAAAGGGATTCCAGTTCGAGGAGCTAAGCTAAAATGATTTGTTTTCATTGACAATGAAAACATTAGATGGTATTGTTTCGCTATGAATGAAAACAATTGGCAGGCCAAGTGGTCAAAGGAACAGATCAGGGCCATGCTCCGGGAGCAGTTACAGACATTCTGGAAGCGGGAGACCGGCGTGGTTCGAGAAAAGCTCCCGCAACTGCTGAAAGCGGCCGCACTGCCCCACGCGGTGATCATCTCCGGTCTGCGCCGGGTCGGGAAGTCAACTCTGTTAGCGCAAATCGCCCACCAGTTGGGAGAAAACACCTTTTATTACCTTAACTTTGAAGATGAGCGCTTCCTCGGTTTCCAGGCCGAAGACGCCAATTCCCTTTATCAGGCGCTGATAGAAAGCTTCGGTGAGAAAACCGTCTTTATGATCGACGAAATCCAGAATGTCATCGGCTGGGAACGTTTTGTCCGCCGCTTCATGGACATGGGATTGAAATTCTACATCACCGGTAATAACGCCTCGTTGCTCAGTGATGAATCAGGAAGCCGCTTGACCGGTCGTTACCTCCCCATCGATTTGCTGCCCTTTTCCTTCCGTGAGTTCCTGACTTTCAAGGGACATGATCTGCCCGATCTGGATCGCCTGACCACGGCTGAACAAGCCCTCCTGCAACGCCGGCTGGATGAATACCTCGAACAGGGCGGTATTCCCGAACCGGTCAAGTATCCCGATCTTCCGTTGCACCGGGCGCTCTACGACGACGTTTTGTACCGTGACATTGCAGCGCGCTATCGTTTCGATGACCTGAGGGCGTTGAAAGAACTGGCCTTCTATCTGATGAGCAACCCGGCGGGCATGATATCTTTCAATAAACTCAAAGGACAGCTTAAACTGGGCAGCGTCAATACGGTAAAGAATTATATCGGGTACCTGGAAGCCAGTTGGTTGCTGTTCACCATTAACGTCCATGATTACTCGGTAAAGCGGCAGCAGATTGCCCCGAAAAAGATATATGCCATCGACACAGGTCTGGCCCGCGCCGTGGGATTTGCCTTCTCCCCCAATCGCGGCAGATTGTTGGAGAATCTCATTTTCCTTGCCCTGCGGCGCCAGGGACGGGACATCTACTATCTTACCCTCAAGGACGGCTATGAGGTCGATTTTTATCTGCCTCATGCGGGTCTGCTCATCCAGGTCGCTGAAAATCTCCAACAGGAACAGATCAGGGAAAGAGAGATCCGGGCATTGAAGGCGGCCATGTCGTCGTTGAATTTGCAGAAAGGCTTGATTCTAACAGCAAACGGAGAAGATTCTCTCCAGTCAGGCAACATGACCATTCATATACAACCGATAGCCACATGGTTGTTAAAGAACATGTGTTAATCCGGATGTCCCCGGATATCCCAACGGGTCGATGGGAGAAAATATTCTTCTCGAATCCAAAATTCTTACGGTGGCAGATGTTGTTGA
>JAHJQU010000115.1 GCA_018819005.1 Pseudomonadota bacterium
GTCAGCTTTATAAACACATCTTCAAAATCGGCATCAAGCAGATCCGTTTTTTCCCTCAACTCGGGTGGCGTGCCCGATGCTATTAATATTCCTTTGTTTATTACGCCTATCCGGTCACATACATCTTCCGCAACTTTCAGGGTGTGTGTCGACATGAAAATAGTCATTCCATTTCCGGCAAGCTGCCTAAAAAGCACCTTGACCATTTTTACAGCGACAGGATCAAGACCAACCATGGGCTCATCTACAATTAATGCCTCGGGATCATGTAGAAGAGCCGCAGCCATTATCAGTCTCTGCTTCATGCCGTGGGAATATGATTCAATAAGCTCGTCAGACCAGTCAAGAAGTGAAAACATGGAAAGTTGTTTTTCCGCCTTCTCTGCAAAGAATTTGTCATCCACTCCGTAAAGGTTTGCAATAAATCTTAAAAACTCCGAGCCTGTAAGCTTTTCATAAAGGTAAGGCCTGTCCGGTATAAAGCCGATTTTTCTCTTTGCTTTTTCCGGTTCATCTTTGATATTTATGCCGCCGATTTTGATGGAGCCGGAAGTCGGGTCCATTATTCCGCCAATCATTTTTATGGTTGTTGTTTTTCCGGCGCCATTCGGTCCGATGAATCCGAATATTTCCCCTCTCCCGATTTCAAGATTTAAATTACTGACAGCCGTATAATTACCGTATTTTTTCGTAACGTGTTCAAGGAGTATCATTTGTATTCCATAACCTTAATCTTTAAGTTCCCGATTATGCCCATTAAATCAAGCTGTTCCTTCTGATCGCCCGTTGAAAAACGGATATGGGTCACATCGGCAGGCATCTGGCCGAAGAGAGAATCAACGGTAATCCACTTTCCAAGGTACAGGAGATTCCATGCATGGTAATAAAAATTCCCGTTTAAGTAAACAAGTCCCGCCTCAATTTTTGCCGGTATTCCGGCAGCCCTGGCCAGCGCGGCCATCAGTACGGCATGTTCATTGCAATCGCCGGCCCTGTTTTCAAGAGTCGAAACAGCATCCGGCAAAGATATTACAGGTCTTTTTTTTATGTTTGAATCTATCCAGTTCATGATTTTTCTTGTCTTGACTAAAGGCGGGTCAGAGGGATTCACTGTATTCAAGACAACATTTAATATTTTTCTGTTATCGGACTGTATGAAAGGGGTTGGTTTAAGAAAATAGAGCCATTTTATATCATTTTTGTTCAGATTGCTGTGTTCGGGAAGACCAGTAAGCGATTCTTTTTTTATTTCAAGAATCATGTTTTCAAAAGTCTGCCTTTCACTGTTCATTTTAAGCGATTCCAATTTAACCCCTTCTATTTTAACCTTCAACAAAGAGAGAGTTTCAGGATTATCGATGATGACATTTGAAGGCAGGGAAGCAATTTTTGTCAAATCTTCGCTCGCCTGCAAAGATCGTCCGCTTAATGCGTCTTCGCGGGTGGTTTTTTCAAGGCTGATCCCAAGAATTCCTTGTTCCTTAAGAACTTCACCGTTGTCTCCGATCCATAAATCCTGTTTTGTTCCTTTAAATGAAAGGAGCATTTTTACCGCTGTTTGCCTGGTTCCTCCTATGCTGATTTCCTCCTTTTCCCCGACTTTTACAACTACCGGTTCCTGGCTCATTGTAGCCGGATCAAAAATTTCAAAAGAAATATGCTCTCCCTCCTTTAATCCTGCGGCAAGAACTACGTCAACAACGCCGGCAACAATATAAGGTTTTTTCTTTATGGATATGTCGATTTTGCGGGGAGTTCCGGAGTCCTGAGTATGGATGGAAAGTATTTTCCCGCTTACTTTACCTGTTGCTTTAAATTCAAACCTTCCGGAGCTTATCCCAAAATCAAATGTCCGGAGTGTAAAATCGGGATTAAGATTTGCCTGTGTGTTAAGATTTATGTCCTGGATCATCCCCATTGTATTGATTTTCATGAAGACGTTTTCACGCAGGTTATACCCGGCCTCATTTTTTGAAAGAACCGAATGGGAAAAACCGATCTTTCTTCCGTTTTGAACAATATTCATCCAGGAATCTCTCTCAGAAATACCTTTTACCGGATTAAAGGCATATTCGGGAAGGTCTTTTCTGAAAACACCGAGTCGAACAGCCAGAAGAGCCGCAAATAAAAGAATAAGAGCCGTGCCGGCCACAAGAAATGATTTGTTTTTACATAGAGGCATAATTTACAGTTGGTTTCCGAATAGATACCATTTATTCAGTTTTTTTACTATGTCTTCACATATTAGAGGACATACGTATTAAGTCAAGCATTTGATGGGTAGATTTTGATAACCATAGAAAAGGGCTTGACACCGGGGGCAAAAAACGAACAGGATGTTTTTGGTGAGGCTGCAGATATGAAGATTCTTAAAGTAATTGGGAGAAAATGACATGAAAAGCAGATGCATTGATCTTGAAATACAGGGAGGAATAATCAGGAGATTTACAGACCTTGTGCTGGACTACACTGGAACGCTATCTCTCGATGGGACTCTCCTGCCCGGCGTAGCGGAACGCCTTATCGGAATCGCATCCGGTCTGCGCATCACGATCATGACTGCCGACACATTCGGCATGGCGGCCGAACAGACAAAGGGACTTCCTGTTGATTTCAGAATCATCAGAATAGGAATCGAAAAGGCGGATGCGGTTTCGATGATGGGCGGCGAAAATGTAATTGCCGTCGGCAATGGCCGTAACGATGTGCCGATGATGAGCCGGGCCGGCTTGAGTATTGCAGTCATAGGCCCGGAAGGGGTATCGGCAGAGCTGATACATGCTTCCGATATAGTTGTTCGTGATATATGTGACGCACTGGACCTGATCATTCATCCGCTGCGGTTGAAGGCAACCCTGAGGGATTAAATCAAAAACAAGCTGAGCAGCACCTGATCTAAAAAGGATAGAGATAAATGAGCATCATAAGCAGAATTTTTCTGACAGGCGACCATGTATGCCCGTGGTGGCTTGCCTATACTTTCGACAATCCTCTCAGGCGGTTGATACATAATCCTGAGAAAATGCTAAATAAATTCATTAAGGAAGGGGATGCGGTCGTTGATATAGGATGCGGGTTGGGATATTTTTCAATCGGAATGGCAAAGATGGTCGGAGTAAAAGGCCGGGTTATTTCGGTTGATCTCCAGGAAAAGATGCTTGAAAGGGTCCGTCACCGGGCACAGGAGAAAGGCCTCTTGTCCCGGATAACTCTTCATAAATGCAGTTCCGATAAATTAGGTGTAAATGAACAGGCTGATTTTGCGCTCGGATTCTGGATGGTTCATGAAGTCCGAAATAAGGATGCTTTTTTTAATGAGATAGTTACCTTTTTAAAACCGGGAGCACATTTTCTTCTTGTTGAGCCAAAAATTCATGTAACGGAGCCTTATTTCAGAAAAATTGCGGATATTGCGGTAAAAGCCGGGCTGAAGCAGTGTTCTGAAGAGGAGGTGGGTTTGAGCAGAGCTTTACTTTTTGTAAAGGCTTGAGGCGGGGGAATGAAATAAAACAAACTGATACCGATATCTGGCAAATTATGATTTTAGAATCAAAACAGCCTGTTTTCTCCTCTACCGCCTTTACTTTATTTCATAAATCAAATACTCAAAAGAACAGCTTCATTTTATTATTGTAACCTTAATTATTCTTTAATATAAGAGGCTACGAATTAGTGCCTCGAATAGGAGCAACAAGTCCGATGTATTTAGATCTTAAAGGGTTAAAGATAGTAATAATCGGTGGTAACAGTCCTTGCAAACAAATTCTCGAAATATTGCTGGGGCCCGGATTAAAGGAATTAGCGCCCGAGGTCCTTGCTGTTGCAGATACCCTGACACATTCAGAAGGAATAGCCTATGCCAGGGGAAAAGGCATCATGGTAATCACGGATTATAGCGAGATCAGCAAGCTTTCTAGTATTGATGTCATATTAAAACTGAAGAATGATAAAACCTTGAGCTGCATACTGGATAAGGTCAATACGGAACGTGTCAGCATAATAGACTTTAATGAATACCAGACCATATCTTTTCTGAATTGTCTCCAGGCTGAAGAAGAAAAAATCAGGATAAAAAGGAAAATTCAGACAGAAGGGGCGGATAAAAAGGAGATTATTGATCTCTTTGATCAGTTTTCCAGAAAAATACAGAAGAATGCCGAGGAGGAAAACCAATACCTTGAGGTTGAAAGGGGAGAACTGATAGAGATAGAAAAAGAGCTGTCCCAGATCATTCAGGGCAGTATGATTCCAACATTTATCATTAACAATGATCATATCATATCACACTGGAATACCGCCTGTGAAGAGCTTACAGGACATAAGGCATATGAACTGGTTGGAACCGACCGGCAATGGATACCGTTTCGATCTGCCAAGCGGCCCACCATGGCAGATGTAATTGTGGGCGGTATGTCGAAAAAGAGGTGTCAAAGTATTACGGATCATCCTGGAAAAAGTCCAGCCTGATAAAAGAGGCCTATGAAGCAGAGGAATTCTTTCCCCATCTCGGGGATGGCGGAAAATGGATCTTTTTTACTGCCGCACCGATCAAATCACCGGATGGCAAGATTATCGGTGCAATTGAGACCCTAAGGGACCTCACCGAAGACAAAAGAGCAAAGGAAGAGCTGGAGCTTCAGGATAAGAAGCTTTCCTACCTGTATGAAAAGCATAAAATATCCGAAGATAAATACAGATCTCTGTTTAATAATAACCCCAATCCTATCTTTATTGTTGACCGGCATACGCTTGAAATTCTGGATGTGAACCAACGGGTTGAAAAAGAATACGGATATTCTAAAGCAGAGATTTTGGGCTATTCCTTTCTTGACATCGGAAATCAAACGGATGAAACCATTAAGCGCAGCCTCCAGGAGTTGTCGGAAAATGATTCCATTTTTTTTACCAAGAAAAAACATTTTAAAAAAGATAAGACCTCTTTTTTTGTGAATGTCAAGGTTGTCCATGCAACATACGCCCACAGGGATGTTCTGATTGCATCGACAACCGATATCACAGAGAGTGTTGAAAAAGAAACCCAGTTGATTCAGGCTGGAAAGCTTGCGACCCTTGGAACCATGGCTGCAGGTATGGCCCATGAAATCAATCAGCCCCTGAATGTCATTCAGATATGTGCTGATCTGATTATTAAAATGATA
>JAHJQU010000011.1 GCA_018819005.1 Pseudomonadota bacterium
GATCATCTTTTTGCCTCACTTCTTAAGATGATGCCTTTTAAAAAAATAGATGAGGATGATTTGATCAGAAGAATTTTTCTCATTTCAACCTTTGATTTAAAGGATGCGGGCTGTTTTTTACACAGGAGCTTGATGGGTGACCAGGTGCATCTTCTTACGGATGACCGTTACGGCAAATACAGGGACTTCATATCAATTGCCGAAAAAAAGGGGTTTGTTACCCGGAACGGTAAGACGATTACGAAAGACACACGTAAACTGGCGCTTCCCTTCGATTTTCACCGGATTCGTATAGAAAACCCCGTTGCAGTTATGGCTAACGAAGTGGAACCTTTAACAAGCCTTCAGCGGCGTATCCGTCTTATTTCTCTGCAATCCGGATTCTGGATAAAACACAGGGTTACAAAGTTCCTTTTAGAAAAAGCAGAAAAGGAATTCATTCAGGATTATAATACGTTTTATATTGAAGGGGAATCCAAAAAAAAGGAGATCGGGAGGTCTCTGCTGGTCAAAGGGAAGAAAAAGGAGCTTGGCGTACTGCTGGTTCACGGTTACATGGCTGCTCCTCATGAAGTCAGGGAACTTGCGGAATATCTGGGAGACAGGGGCATATGGGTTTATGCTCCCCGTGTAAAGGGTCACGGAACTTCTCCTGAAGATCTTGCCGGAAGAAAATATCAGGAATGGATAAAATCGGTTGATGACGGGTATGCTATATTAACAACTTTATGTAATAGGGTTGTGGCGGGTGGTTTTTCAAATGGGGCCGGCCTTGCACTCGAACTTGCGACAAGAATACCCACCTTAAGTGGAATTTTTGCAATATGTCCTCCTTTGCAACTAAAGGATTTTT
Organism: Pseudomonadota bacterium; assembly: GCA_018819005.1. Lineage (GTDB taxonomy): Bacteria > Desulfobacterota > Desulfobacteria > Desulfobacterales > RPRI01 > RPRI01. Next base: position 854 of record JAHJQU010000011.1, read on the forward strand.
CTTCAAAGCTTGTTCCTGCAATTGATGTTTGGAACCGCTTGATGGACAGGTTTCACCGCGAAGGGGCAAAAAAAGAATTCGTAGAAAACAATCCTGAAAATCCTCATATAAATTATTCAAGAAACCCTATTTCAGGTATAAGGGAGCTTGAACGGTTCATGGAATCAATCGAACCCAAAATTCCTTCTATTAATGTTCCTGCTCTTGTAATACAGGCTCATGGTGATCCTGTTGTCAACCCGAAGGGTTCAAGAAAAGTATATGAGCTGCTTGGCTCACAAAACAAATCCTATGTTGTTTTAAATATTAATCGCCATGTCATTGTTTCAGGTGAAGGATCACACATGGTGCACAAAGCTGTTGGTGATTTTGTTGAAGCTCTGTAATACAACACATTAAAACCAGGAGTTTCAAAGAGACTTTTGAAGAAAGGGGTGTTATGCAAAGGTCTCTCAAAAGGTATCAATATTTGGAGAGATGAATTGAAAAACAGCAGAAAAAATGGTGTGTCATATAATAACGATATTGATGAAGATTTCAGACCAGGACTTCTTGACGCACCGCTTCCATTAATAAATGATCCTGAAGGAGAGAGTGTTCCGGAGGGTTTTCCATTTATCGTGGATGCCCATGTTCATCTTTTCCCTGATATGCTCTTTGATTCGGTATGGGAGTGGTTCGAAAAATACGGTTGGCCCATACGTTATAAGCTAAAAACTCCTGATATCATAAAATTTCTTATTTCAAGGGGGGTAACCCATATCGTTGCCCTTCACTATGCCCACAGACCGGGTATTGCGGGAAAGCTGAACAGGTATATGGCAGAAGTATGCCGTTTATGTACTGCAGTAACAGGCATGGCTACTGTTTTTCCGGGGGAGGATGGAGCTCCGGATATATTAGGTGAAGCTTTCGATATGGGATTATCGGGAGTAAAGCTTCATTCACACGTACAGTGTTTTGACATGGAGAGCAGGGCTATGCAGGAAGTTTACGATACTTGTGTTAAATATAATAAGCCGCTTATTATGCATGTAGGCAGGGAGCCAAAGAGTCCGGAATATCCCTGCGATCCCTATCTTCTTTGCAGTGCGGACAGGTTGGAGAGAGTTATCAAGGCATACCCATCGTTGAAGGTATGCGTTCCGCATCTCGGTGCGGATGAATTCGAGGAATATAAAAGAATGACTGAAGAGAATGATAATCTCTGGCTTGACACAACAATGACTCTTGCAGATTATTTGCCGATGAAGAGCTTTCCTGAACTCTGTACAATGCGGATAGACAGAATCATATTTGGCACGGATTTTCCGAATATTCCTTATGCGTGGGACAGGGAAATTAAGAGATTGCTGAAGATGGATCTTCCTTGCGGCTCTCTTGAAAAAATTCTCGGCGGAAACGCCGCCGAATTCTACTCAATCTCAACTTGCCCCTGAACCCTATCTCCTCAATCAGCTTTCTTATTTAGTGTACATCCGGAACCAAATTTTGGACACGGTCGAGTTTCTAATTCGGAAATCGGCAATTTTGGGCAAGCTCAAGGAAATCCCGCAGATTGACACCGAGATCGCTCAAAAGGGCCATTTCCGGACGGAAACTATTTAAGTTCCTTAATCTTAGATATATCCTGTTCTTTTCCGAGAATCATCAATACATCGCTATCTTTAATCAAAAATCCTGCCGGAGGTACCAGAACGAAGTTTTCAGGGACAAGCTCTTTTATTGCAATTACATAAACATTGTACTTTGCCCTCAGGTCGAGCTCCTTTAATGTTTTACCAATAAAGGCCCTTGGGGGATCGATCTGCAGCAGGTTATAGTCTTCCGCAAGTGGGATGAAATCAAGGATGTTTGGGGTTGACAGCTTTCTTGCAACCCTCATGGCCATGGCCATTTCAGGCCGGATTATCTCTGTTGCGCCGACTTTTTTCAAGATTTTGGCGTGGTCATCATCCACAGCTTTCGCAAGTATCTTCTTTATCCCCAATTCCTGCAAGTGGAGGCATATAAGAATGCTGTTGCTGATTTTGGTTCCCGCACTTATGATAACATTGTCCATGTTTTCAAGGCCAAGGGCATTGAGCCCCTCCTTGTCTGTTGCGTCCATGACAATGGCTTCAGTACAGTAGGGATCTATTTCCTGGATTTTGTTTTTATCCTGGTCAACAGCAATCACCTCATTCCCAGCTTCAAAAAGCGCTTTTGCAACGTGAAACCCGAATTTTCCAAGGCCTATTACGGCAAATTTTTTCATGCTATTCCCCTTTATCCGACCATGATGTTTTCCTCGGCATACTCTAAGCCGCCTAAACCTTTTGTTCCGGCTAATACATAAGAGAATGTCAGTATGCCGACTCTTCCGATCAGCATTGTAAAAATTATGAGAAGTTTTCCTGTGCCGTTTAATAAATTTGTTGCGCCCATTGAAAGGCCAACTGTTCCGAAGGCGGATACAACTTCAAAAAGATATGAACGATACATAAAGGCATTTTCAGTTGCCCTGCTTCCCAACTGATCCGTCAAAAGCAGGAGAAAAAAGACAAGCGTTATAAATGAAATGGAAATCAGCAATATCGAAATGCTCTTTGAGATGCTTCCTTCTCCAAGGCTTTTCCTGAAAGCGTTGACCCTGTTGTTTCCTCTTAATCTGTTTTTGACTAATGAAAAGAGGACAAAAAGAGTTGTTGTTTTTATGCCTCCGCCGCATGAACCCGGAGATGCACCGATAAACATTAAAAATATAATCAGAGATACAGTGGCATTTCCAAGTTGTGAGAAATCAATGGTATTAAAACCGGCTGTGCGGGCGGTAATTGACTGAAAAAGTGAGGGGAGAAAGCTGCTTGTAAATGAAAACCCCTTTAAAGAGTAGTTCTGTTCCAAAAAAAAGAAGAAGAGGGTTCCTGAAATAATAAGGATAAGAGTTGTGATCAAAACGGATTTTGTTTGCACGGAGACCTTGGTCCTTTTCCCGGCTCTCTTTTTTGAATGAATATTGTAAATTTCATAGACCACAGGGAAGCCTATTCCGCCAAGTACAATAAGTCCGCATATGGTGAAATTGAGGAGGAGTGAATCCGGATAGTTCATCAAGCTGTTCTCAAAAAGGGAGAATCCAGCATTACAAAAGGCAGAAACAGAATGAAAAAGAGATATATATAACGCTTTTGTGACAGAATATTCCTTATGCCAGTAAAGAAAAAGAAAAAATACCCCCGCGGCTTCAACGAGAAATGTAAAAATAAAGATAGATTTTATCAGACGGTAGATGTCTTTTCTTGGAGTATGAGCAAAAGTTTCCTGCATGGCCATTCTATACCTGAAGGATATTATCTTTCCGAGAAACTGGAAAAGGA
>JAHJQU010000116.1 GCA_018819005.1 Pseudomonadota bacterium
CCGTTTATTACAATAGTGCTTTTGATAATTGCCGGATATGCGGATATATGGTACTGGCTTGATAAGAGATTTCTGCAAAAAGATCTTAAAGTTTCGGTCATTGATGTCGGACAGGGAACTTCCGCGCTTCTTGAGCTTCCGGGCGGCTATAATGTTCTTGTTGACGGAGGCGGATTTTCAGATAACTCTGTGTTTGATGTTGGAGAAAAAATAACGGCTCCTTTTTTGTGGCGCAGAAAAATAAATACCGTTGACGCCATCGTCCTTTCACATCCCAACAGCGACCATTTAAACGGTCTTTTATATATTGCAGACAATTTCAATGTAAAGGAGATCTGGACAAATGGTGAAGCTGCTGACAGCCTCGGATACAAAAGACTGATTGAGATAATTAAAGAGAAAAACATAAAGATGGAAGATTTTAAGAAGATAGGAAGGAGCAGAGTTATAAACGGGACTACGTTTAATATCCTGTATCCTGAACCGAGTTTTAAGGAAAAAAAAGAAAAATGGCGGAAAGGCGATAACAGTTCGCTTGTTTTAAAAACCGTATTCGGATCAAAGTCATTTCTTTTTACGGGAGATATAAAAGAAAAAGGTGAATCCGATCTTGTCAGGCTGTCCGGAGATCATTTGAAGAGCACAGTTCTGATTGTTCCGCATCATGGAAGCAGATCATCCAGCACGGACAATTTTATTGACAAGGTTGAACCTGAGATTGCGATCATACCGGTCGGCTGGAAAAACAGGTATAAATTTCCTCACCCCGAAGTTCTTAAAAGATATAAAGAAAAAAAGTGCAGGGTATTCCGCACGGATGAAAACGGCGCCGTTATGATATCAACGGACGGGAAGGCGCTTATAGTTACACCAACAGTGACGGCTTCGTAAAAAGTCATTCTGCTGTGTTGCGTTTCATCTTTCGCCATTGCAGCGTACCAAAAAGTACGCTTCATTCCTCAAGATTCGCGCGCCTTGCATAATGAGCTTTTTACTTTGCCGTCTGTATGTGGAGTTTTTTCAAAGGTATCAAAATTGTGATGAATATAAAAAAAGACCTCAATAAGCTTTATCGGAAATATAATAAAAAAGAATATGTTCATCCTGACCCGCTCGAGTTTCTGTACAATTACCGGGATATCAGGGATCGTGAAATCGCAGGCTTCATAGCCTCTTCGCTTGCATACGGAAGGGTTGCCCAGATCCTGAACAGTGTTTCAGGAGTTCTCGATAAAATGGGTTCTTCTCCTTACGCGTTTCTTAAGAATTCGACATTATTTTCATTGGAAAAAACATGCGGCGGGTTTAAACACAGATTTGCAACGGATGAAAACTTATCTGCAATGTTGACCGGTATAAAATGTGTACTGGAAGAATACGGATCTTTATACGCATGCTTTTTGAAGGGAGTAGGTAAAAAAGATGAAACTGTTTTAAACGGCCTGGAATTTTTTACAGGGAAGATAATTTCAGGCTGCTGCGGAACCCCGGGACATCTTATACCGCTTGTCACAAAGGGGAGCGCCTGCAAGCGGCTTAATCTTTATTTGCGCTGGATGGTGAGAAAGGATGATGTCGATCCCGGAGGCTGGGAGCAAATTCCACCCTCCATGCTCATAATTCCTCTTGACGTTCATATGCACAGGATAAGCCGTTTAATCGGATTTACAAATAGAAAGCAGGCTGATATGATAACGGTACTTGAGATAACATCCTGTTTCAGGAAGCTTGCGCCGGAGGACCCCGTCAAATACGATTTCGCATTAACCCGTTTCGGAATAAGAGCCGACATGAGTATTGATGACTTTTTAAAAAGAGTCCGCTAATCGGTTACGAGTATTACCCCGGCTTTATGTTTGTCATCCGGATAGATGGCATCAATATTCCATTACAGAAAAGCCCTTGACAAATTTACTTTCCTTATACAATTATTCAGGGTTTTCGAGTATCTCCCAGCGAAGATAGTTCGCCTCGATATCCTGCTCCACTTCGGCGAGGCGTTTTTGGAGTGCGGCAACTTCTTCTCTGCTCTTTTTGTAGAAGAAAGGATCGGACATGGCCGCGTGGATGGCTTTTTGCTCCGTTTCAAGTTCTTCGATCCTGCGGGGAAGTTCCGAGAGTTCCCGCGATTGCTTAAACCCGAGCTTCCCTGGCTTTGCGGGTAGTGAGGATTGCCGGACTTTTTTGGCCTCTTTTTTTTCGGGCGGAGTCTCCGCAGATATGGTCCTTTGCAACAGCCAGTCATCGTAACCCCCGGCATATTCGGTCACAAGCCCCATGCCTTCAAATACAATGGTGCTGGTTACAACGTTATTTAAAAAAGCCCGGTCATGACTTACCAGCAGAAGAGTCCCTTTATAATCGAAGAGAAGCTCCTCCAGAAGTTCCAGAGTTTCGGCATCCAGATCGTTTGTGGGTTCGTCAAGTACCAGAACATTGGCCGGTCTGGCAAAGAGCCTGGCAAGCAGCAGCCTGTTGCGTTCTCCGCCGGAAAGCACATGAACCGGCAGGCGGCATCTTTCCGGGGAAAAGAGAAAATCCTGCAGATGGCTTATCACATGGCGTTTCTGGCCATTGAAGATGATAAAATCGTTGCCCTCTCCTATGTTTTGAACCGCGGTTTTCTGCTCGTCCAACTGAGCTCTGAGCTGGTCAAAATAGGCCACCTGAAGCTGAGTGCCGTGACGTACAGTGCCGTTGTCAGGAGTGATTTCTTTTAAAAGGATGCCGAGCAGAGTGGTTTTCCCCACACCATTGGGGCCGATGATACCAACCTTGTCCCCTCGCATTATGGTGGTGGAAAAGTCCCGGATAATGGAGGTTTGTCCGTAGGAATGGTTTACCTCCCGGGCTTCGATAACCAACCGACCGCTCCTTTCAGCCTTCTGGAGCTCCAATCGGACATTGCCTGTCTTTGTGCGGCGGGCCATGGCTTCTGCGCGCAATTTCTGCAGGGCTCGGACTCGGCCTTCGTTGCGCGTGCGGCGGGCCTTGACACCCTGCCGGATCCAGACTTCTTCCTGGGAAAGTTTTTTGTCGAACACCCTGTTTTGTTGCTCTTCGGCTTCAAATGCTTCTTCTCTGCGTTTCAAGTAGGTGTCATGGCCGCAGTCATAGGAGGTCAGGCGGCCTCTGTCCAGCTCTATAATACGTGTTGCTATCCGTTTTAAAAAAGCACGGTCGTGGGTAATGAAAAGCAGGGTCTTTACATGGCGCAGGATATACTCTTCCATCCAAATGATGGCATCGATGTCGAGATGGTTTGTGGGTTCATCCAGCAAAAGCACATCAGGTTCCTGGGCCAGGGCGCGGGCAAAAAGCGTTCGCCGCTTCATGCCTGCGGAAAGTTCGGCGAACCTGCTTTCAGGATCAAGACCAACCCTGGATAAAGTGCTTTCCACCGCCTTCCCTTTTTCACCGAGACCCAGGGCTACCACCTCGAAGATTGTGCCGTCTGATCCGGAAGGCACCTCCTGTTCCAGTGCCGCAATGGTGATGCCCTGCTGACGCCAGATATCGCCGCTGTCGGGCAAAATGGTGTTGCATAGAAGCTTGAGCAGGGAAGACTTGCCCACGCCGTTTCGGCCCAGCAGACAGATACGCTGACCCTTTTCGATTTGAAGATTAACATTGTCGAGCAGGGGAGCGTCACCAAATCCCCAGCACATGTCACGCACA
>JAHJQU010000117.1 GCA_018819005.1 Pseudomonadota bacterium
AACTTTTGTTTTTACCATTAACTCTGTATTCATTATTGCGGCTGCAGCCTGGTTTGCAACAGTTCTGATAAGATTAACTTCCGTTTCAGAAAACACCCTGTGTCTGGATGTAAAACAGTTCAGAACACCTATTACCTCTTTGTCTTTTACTTCAAGTGGGACTCCGACCATTGATACAAGCCCCAGTTTTTTAGCCATCTCCTTTTCCTTGAATCTGGGTTCTTCAAGGACATTTTCAATTATCAGCGGCACTTTGTGGGTTGCAACAAATCCGACAACGCCTTCATTCATATTCAATGACCGGTCCTTAACATATTCAGGATCTAATGACTGTGTCGCTTTGAGCCGTATCTTGGGAGGAGAAACAGTTTCATCTATTAACCAGAGCGAGCAGATTTCAACACCCGTCACTCTGGCGGTCACCATAACAATAAGTTTCAGGATCTCTTCAAGATAAAGATCAGATGTAATAGCCCTGCTTATATCCATCAAGGCTTTTATATATTTATTATAGGTTTCCTGAGATTCAATTTTCATGGTATACGATTTTAACGGTTTATAGAAAAAGTGAGCGATTGTAATTATCGCAATTTTGTATAAAAGTAATTTACGTATTTATATTCAATGCACAAGAATGTGTCAATACCTTATGAAATAGGAGGATTCAAGGGGGCAAGGGGTCAAGGATTCGAGTGAAAAACACTTGAACTCTTGACCCCTCGAATCCTTGCCCCCTTTTTCCTAGCTAAATAAGGAGGGTTTCTTGAAGAATATTATAAAAAAAAGAATAGATAGTGTTAAAGAAAAATTTTCAAAATTAAATATTGATACTTTAATGGTACTTGTAGATGAAAACCGCCGTTATTTAAGCGGGTTCCGCGGTCACGATACCCAGTTCGACGAATCGGCCGGAGCCCTCTTTATTTCCGAATCAGGGCTTATTCTTGCAACTGATTCAAGATATGAAGAACAGGCCTCGAAAGAAGCTCCTCTTTATAAAGTTATCTGCTGCAAGGAAGGACTTCACAAACAGATTCCCGAAATACTCGAATCACTTGGGACAAAAAAACTTGGGTTTGAAAGTATACGCATTTCACACCTTGATTATAAAAAAATGGCAAAAGTGATAAAATCAAGAAATCTTAAAGTCAAACTTGTCGAAACTGAAAATGTTGTTGAAAGTCTTCGGGAAATAAAAAATGAAAAAGAGATTGAATCAATAAAAAAAGCTCTTTTAATCGCCGAATCGGTTTTCAGCAATATTCAGGGATATATCAGAGCCGGGATTACCGAAAAAGACGCAGCCTGGCTGATTGAAAAAGGAATCCGTGAAGCAGGTGCAGGAAGCATCTCTTTCCCAACGATTGTCGCATCAGGGACTAACAGCGCCCTTCCTCATGCAATACCTTCGGATCGCAAATTTAAAAAAGGTGAGCCGATACTGTTCGACTGGGGCGCTAAGGTCGATGGATACTGTTCCGATATTTCAAGAACCATAGTAATCGGAAAGCCTGATGAGACGTTTAAAAAAGTTTACAATACGGTTCTTGATGCCCAGTCCATGGCAATAAAAGCAATAAAACCGGGCGCAGATTCCAGATCTATTGACAGGATTGCGCGCAAACATATTGAAAAAATGGGCTTTAAAGGAAGATTCGGCCACAGTCTTGGTCATGGTACGGGACTCTCAATCCATGAACAACCGAGATTGAGCCCATTGAAAAACTCGATACTGGAGTCTCAAATGGTATTTACAGTAGAGCCGGGGATATATATTCCGGGATGGGGAGGAATCAGGCTTGAAAACATGGTTGTCGTCAGAAAAAATAAAGCCGAAGTCCTTAATAAGCTCGATTCCTCAAAATATTTAATGAGTGTTTAACCAGATGCCATCCATTGACTTTCTTGTCGATCAATATCTTAACTACCTGCTCGTTGAAAAGGGGCTCTCAAAAAAAACCCTGGAATCATACGGAAGCGATATAGTAAGGTATACTCAATTTCTTGATAAAAAAGGAATAACGGATATTTCTGATGCCGATACCTCCATAATTCTTAAGCATATAATTTCCCTAAGAGATGAAGGGATGAAAGCAAGGTCAAGAGCCAGGCATCTCGTAACCTTAAGAGGTTTTTACAAATTCCTGGCACAGGAGAAATTTATACCCCATAATCCCGCAAGAGTGATTGACCTTCCAAAAAGCGGTCTCCACCTTCCTCATGTATTATCAGTTGATGAGGTTAAGAATCTTCTGAGCACACCTGATATAAACAAGCCCTCCGGTTTAAGAGATTCTGCAATGATTGAGCTGCTTTATGCAGCAGGCCTCAGGGTTTCAGAACTAATTAACTTGAAACTTTTCGATGTCAATATTGATGCCTGCTTCGTAAGAGTATTTGGAAAAGGTTCGAAAGAAAGGGTGGTTCCGATAGGTCTTTTCGCAAAAGAAAAAGTTAATGAATATGTCAAAACCGCGAGACCGGTACTACTTAAAAAATACATGAGCCATTTTTTATTTGTTGGAAGAAAAGGAAAACCGATGACCCGTCAGGGATTCTGGAAATTGATAAAACGCTATGCGACCAAAGCCAATATCACAAAAACAATCACTCCTCACAGTTTAAGGCATTCCTTTGCAACCCATCTTCTTGAAGGAGGAGCCGATTTGCGATCTGTTCAGGTTATGCTGGGGCATGTTGATATTTCAACAACGCAGATTTACACCCATGTCGTACGGGAACATTTAAAGAAGATACACAGTCAGTATCATCCCAGAGGTTGATATCGGAAAAACAATCCGTTCTTGACACAAAATCGTATTTTGTTTAGAAATAACATTTCTTGAGGTATGGTAAAATAATACATTCAATAAATATGATGCTCTCATAAAAAGTCGTTCTCACGCAAAGATCGCTGAGGACACAAAGAAAAATGTGGAAAATTGAATTCTTACGAATCCATCAAATATTATTAACATAAAAACGGTCTCTTTCTTCAGATGCGGTCGATAAAAAACAATAATGGTTATGGCTGGTGGTCAAATTCAGGCAAGTCTCCGGAAAACGGGACAAAAGCCATAAGAGATGCCATACTCGATGTTACACAGCCGATCTATCTCGTAAACATGAACGGCGATATTGCTGTTGGCAGAGGAGGAGCAATAACTATAGGAAGGGGGCTATCTTCTGTTTCAGATTCTTATCCCCTTTCAGGGTATGCTCCACCCCTCCATCCCGAAAAGCTTGGAGACCCTTCCTTCAAGCAAAGATACAATGTTCGCTATGCCTATATAGTTGGAGCAATGGCAAACGGCATAACTTCAGTCAAAATGGTACAGGAAGCGGGACGTTCGGGCTTCATGGGTTTTTTCGGAGCTGCGGGGCTTTCACCGGATGAGATTGATTCAGCCATATGCAGCCTGAAGGAAAGCCTGGGAGAAGTCACTTTTGGCTTCAACCTGATTCACAGCCCGAATGATCCTGAACTTGAAAGTAAAGTGGTTGACCTGTATCTTAAACGGAATATAAACCTTGTAAGCGCATCGGCTTTCATAGACCTTACCCTGCCGCTCATCTATTACAGAGTAAAGGGAATACATATCAATAATGAAGGCACTGTAGTGTGTCCCAACAGGATTATAGCAAAAGTATCGAGGGTTGAGACGGCAAGAAAATTTCTTTCACCTCCCCCTCCCAAAATACTGGCACAACTTATTGAAAGAAAACTGATATCGGAAAAAGAAGCTCAACTCGCGGAATGTATTCCGGTAGCTGAAGATTTGACTGCGGAAGCAGATTCAGGAGGACATACGGATAACAGACCGGCCATTTCCCTTCTTCCCTCCATGATTGCTTTAAGGGACGAATTGGCGGATAAATATAAATATAAACAAATACCTTCTGTTGGTCTTGGAGGTGGAATATCAACTCCCCATTCAACAGCAGCAGCCTTTGCCATGGGAGCTTCCTATGTTTTAACAGGCTCTATCAACCAGTCCTGTGCGGAAGCGGGAACTTCTGAAACGGTCCGCAAAATGCTGTCTGAAGCAGGTCATGCTGATGTAACTATGGCCCCTTCCGCCGACATGTTTGAAATGGGAGTTAAAGTCCAGGTGTTAAAACGCGGAACCATGTTTCCCTTCAGGGCTGCAAAACTATACGATATCTATTCCAGATATAATTGCTATGATGATATTCCGGTGAGCGAACGCACAATTCTTGAACGGGATATATTAAGAAACAAGTTTGATGAGGAATGGGAACAGACAAAAAAATTTTTTATTAACCGGGATCCGATCCAGATAGACCGGGCTGAAAAAAACCCCAAGCACAAGATGGCACTTGTATTCAGATCCTATCTGGGCCGATCATCAAACTGGGCAAAGGACGGCGATCCATCAAGAAAAATCGATTACCAGATCTGGTGCGGGCCTTCCATGGGAGCTTTTAACCAGTGGGTTAAAGGTTCTTTTCTCGAAAAACCTGAAAACAGAAAAATAGTTACAGTTGCCATGAATCTTCTTTTCGGTGCCGCAGTAATAACACGTGTCGCATGGATTTCAAACCAGGGAATAGTTCTGCCTCATGAGGCAAAAAAACACTCTCCCATGGAATTATCGGAATTGTCGAAATATATTATTTAAACTTTTAGGCCGCATTTTTTCAGCGGAATTTAACAATTTTTTTATATGCTAAGTGAGCCAATTGCAGAAATACCAAAAGTCGTCACTCCCACGAAAGCGGGAGTCCGGAATCTATTAATAATACTGGATAGCGCGTGTGCTTCACTACGTGCCCCGCCTTCGCGGGAATGACAAAACATATAAATATACGAGTTTTGCAATTGGCTCAAGAGGTTAAAGGGTTTTGTATTGAAATCTGTCAATAAAATAAAAAAACATGACGGACCTGTCGCAATAATAGGAATAGGCTGTTTCTTTCCCGGATCTCCGGGACTCAAAGAGTACTGGCACATGCTTTTTCATGGAAAAGACGGAATAACCGATGTGCCTGAAACACACTGGTCGCCAGAAGATTATTTTGATAAAGATCCGGCAAAACCGGATCATGTATATTGCAAACGGGGAGGCTTTATTTCTCCGGTACTGTTTGACCCCACTGAATTCGGAATACCTCCTGCATCTCTTGAAGCAACCGACAGCTCGCAGGTGCTTGCTCTGATCGCTGCAAAAAACGCACTTGAAGATTCAGGCTATTACGGCAACAAAATATTTAACAGAGACAAGACCAGCGTAATACTCGGCGCAACAGGCACCCAGGAATTATCAATCCCCCTAGGTTCAAGGCTCGGCCATCCAAAATGGAGAAAAGCCCTTTCCGATTCCGGGATACCATCCGATAAGGCCGAGGAAGTTATCAGAAAAATTTCCGATTCTTTTGTCTCATGGCAGGAAAACTCTTTTCCCGGACTATTAGGAAATGTAATAGCAGGCAGGATATGCAACCGCCTTGATCTTGGAGGAACAAACTGCGTTGTTGACGCAGCGTGTGCAAGCTCTTTAAGCGCAATTCACCTTGCTGTTATGGAACTTACTACCGGCAGAAGCGATATGGTTATCACCGGCGGAGTCGATGCGTTAAATGATATTTTCATGCACATGTGCTTTTCAAAAACCCGCATCCTCTCTCCCACAGGGGATATCAGGCCTTTCTCAAAAGACGCGGATGGCACAGTTCTCGGGGAAGGAATAGGTATTCTTGTATTAAAAAGGCTGATGGATGCCGAAAGGGATGGAGACAAAATATATGCTGTGATAAAAGGAATCGGAACTTCGAGTGATGGAAAGGCTCAAAGCATATATGCTCCGAGAAAAGAAGGCCAGGTAAAGGCGTTAAATCTGGCATATGCAAATGCTCAGGTTGATCCTTCAAGCATAGACCTTATAGAGGCACATGGTACAGGAACGCGGGTCGGAGATCTGGTAGAATTTCAGGCTTTAACCGAGGTTTTTGGAAATCCTGAAAATCCTGAAGAAGGTATGTTTCAAAAATGCGCCATAGGCTCCGTGAAATCAATGATCGGCCATACAAAAGCTGCGGCAGGATCTGCAGGATTAATCAAGGCGGCTCTTTCCGTTTACCACAAAACGCTTCTTCCTACACTTAAAGCCGACATACCGGACCCTGCTTTAAATATATCCGAAAGTCCTTTTTATCTGAACCCATCCAGACGCCCCTGGTTTTCAAAAAAAGAGCATCCGCGCCGTTGCGGAGTCAGCTCTTTTGGTTTCGGGGGAAGCAATTTCCATGCTGTGCTCGAAGAATATAAACAATCCAAGCAGGAGGCTGCATGGGACGGATCGGTTGAAATAATCGCATTATCCGCCCCCACATATACTGAACTTGTAAAACGTGTTTCTGATTTCAAATATAGAATCGAAAAAGATTTTTCGAAAGACAAGTTTGCCTTTGAAGCTTCAAAAACAAGAAACGATTTTTCTTCAGAAGATCATCACAGGATTCTTTTTATTGCGGAACGGGGCAAGCGATTGCAGGATCCGGCATTTGGAGAACTTCCGGGTTTGTTGAAAAACAGCCTTGATATTATGGAACGCAACAGTGATAAGATCTCATGGAATACAAATAACATATTTTACGGCGGACCCGCAAAAAATGGAAAAATCGCGTTTGTTTTTCCCGGTCAGGGAAGCCAGTATGTGGATATGGGACGTGATATCGTATGTATCTTTCCTGAAGCCCTTGAAGCCATGGAAAATGCCAACAGAATTTTCAGCAACAAGAGATTACTTACCGACTATATTTATCCCGTTCCGGCTCAAACTGATGCTGTTAAGAAATTTCAGGAAGAACGTTTGCGAAAAACAGAGTTTGCCCAGCCCGCCATCGGGGCAGTAAGCATGGCTATGCTTGAAGTTCTCAGAAAATTCGGCATAAAGCCTGATGCTTCATGTGGTCATAGTTTCGGCGAAGTGACGGCTCTTTTTGCTGCCGGCTGGATTGATTCAGAGACATTTATCAGGCTCTCTGCAGCAAGGGGGCGCTATATGGCTTTGTCGTCTTCCGGAAATGGCGCCATGCTGGCTGTCAGCGCTCCGGTATCCGCGCTTCATCAAATTATACAGGATGAAAAGGTTATCCTGGCAAACATAAACAGCCCTGATCAGGCTGTTCTCTCCGGGCCCGCAGAATCAATCAAAAAGGCACAACTGATATGCAATGATAAGGGGCTTTCAACCAGAATTCTTCCAGTTTCAGCCGCTTTTCACACGAATCAGGTCAAAGATGCCATAAAACCTTTCAAGCGGACATTAAAGGATGTCTGCATAAATCCCACGGATATACCTGTTTATTCCAATACAATGGGAAAACCTTATCCCGCCGATCAAAAAACTATCAAAAAGTTGCTTGGCGAACAGCTCTTAAACCAGGTAAACTTTGAAGGTGAAATCAAAAACATATTTGATAGTGGTGTAAGCACATTTATTGAGATCGGCCCCAGATCAGTATTAACAGGACTTATAAAATCAATTTTAAAAGGACGGGGGTTCAATGCGGTTTCCATGGACAGCTCTTCCGGAAAAAATTTCGGATTAACAGATCTTGCCAAAGTCTTATGTAACGTTGCATCAACGGGACACTATGTAAACCTTTGCAAATGGGAGCAACCGCCTTTGAAAACTGAAAAGCGACCTATGAGCATTCCTGTATCAGGCGCAAATTACCGGAAGCAAAAAGAAGTAAATAATACGACTTCTATATATTCTCAAAAAAAACCGCCTGAAGAAAATCAGGTTAAACGGGAGATAAGATCAGACGATCCTATGAGCAAAGATAAAATATCACCACACAATACAAATAAGTCCGATTTTCTTGAACATGCTTTTAAAATAGTTGAGGAAGGACTCAAAACGATGCAGTCTCTTCAGATACAGACTGCCGAAACCCATATGAAATTTTTAGAAACCCAGGCTGAAGCCGGCCGTGCTCTCCATAAGATAATAGAAAGTACAAAACATTTTTTCGGGACTTCATCCATCTCTGAGAAAAATACAACTATTATTGGAAACTCAGATCAAAACCATTCTTTTGATAAAATAGACCAAGAGACTTCGATTCGCTTGGAAGAGACTGTTTCTTCTAAAAATGATGCTGTATTCCGTCACAAAGGAAGCGACATTAAAAACGCCTTGTTGTCAACAGTAAGTCATCTGACAGGATATCCGATCGAAACACTGGGGCTTGACATGGATCTCGAAGCCGATCTTGGTATTGATTCAATAAAAAGAGTTGAAATTTTCTCATCGCTTGAAGAAAAAATTCCGGGAATACCGCCTATACCGCCCGAAGCTATGGCATCACTTAAAACGCTTGGTAATATAATAGATTACCTTAACGAATTTAGGCTTGGAGAAATTATTTCGGATAAAACTTCGACAATTTCTACGGAGATATTATCTCGAACTCCTATTTCTGACACATTGTCTCCGGAAAATGTCTCAATTGAAACAAAACATTCGGCTAAATCCTCACTACCCATAACGAGGTTAGCGAGCGAATTAAAAACAGATTGTGGCAGTGAAATTCAGAGGAACATTGTGTCAATTATAGAAAAGCCCTTACTTCCAAATAACGGGCTTTTTGCTCCGAGCGGCAAAATATTTATAACCGACGATAAAAGCGGCCTTTCAAAAACGATTATTGATGAACTTTCCTATCTTAATGTCGGAGCTGAACTTGTCAGCCTGAATAACTTCATAAATATTTCGGATCTATCCGGCATAGGCGGTCTTGTCATCATACCTGAAAAGAAGCAAAATGACGCTTCCCTGCTTGAAGATGCTTTTCTTGCTGCACGACATGCTTCGCACAGCTTAATTTCTTCCGGTAAAAGAGGAAAAGCGATATTTGCAACCATATCCCGCCTTGACGGTGCTTTTGGATTCAAAGGCCACGGAATCGAATGTCCATTTCAGGGAGGACTTGCCGGACTTGCTAAAACTGCCGCTGTAGAATGGCCTGGGGTTATCTGCCGTGCAATAGATGTTGAGCCGGAATGGAGTGATAACACCAAAATAGCAAGAGCGGTCATAAAAGAGCTGCTGGCATCGGAACAAACCGGTCTGGTTGAAACGGGCATTGGTCCGGAAACACGCCTTATTCCTGAATTAAGACCATCACCATACCCGGAAGGCAAAATAAATCTTGCCCCGGAAGATGTTGTTATAATCACGGGCGGTGCTCGTGGTATAACTGCGTCGGCAGCACTGGCTCTTGCACAAATTACAAATCCGGTGATCGTGCTTCTTGGAAGGTCTCCGGAACCATCACCTGAACCCTTGTGGCTTTCAGCTCTTGAGGATGAAACCTCCATTAAGAAAGCTGTACTTTCAAACCATTTTAGCGGGAACAATGCTTCCCCCAAAGAAATAGAAACAATATTCCGAAAGTATATGGCAAGCAGGGAGATTTCAAGGAACCTCGAAAAGCTGAAAAGTGAATGCCAAGATATAGCATACTACTCTGTTGATGTTCGTGACAAAGACGCAATCGAAGGAGTAATCAATCAGGTTCGCTCAAAGTACGGCCGTATAAAAGCCATCATTCATGGAGCGGGAGTCCTTGAAGACCGGCTTATTATCGATAAAACACTGGATCAATTTAAAAGAGTTTTTGATACCAAAGTAAAAGGGTTGAGCTTTCTTCTTTCAGCAACCAGAGATGAACCCCTTCAATACATAGTTCTTTTTTCATCAATAACTGCACGAATCGGAAACAAAGGACAGGTTGATTATGCAATGGGTAATGAGGTGCTGAACAAGATTGCCCAGCAGGAAGCTATAACCCGGCCTGATTGCCGCGTAATCTCTATAAATTGGGGCCCATGGGACGGCGGAATGGTATCGGAAACTTTAAAACGGGAATTTAAAAGAAACAATATTGACCTGATTCCCGTTGAAAAAGGAGCAAAATGCATGCTGCTTGAAATGATGGGAGATAAAAGCAATCCGGTTGAAGTTGTAATAGGATCAAATATTATTTCAAAAGAAGAAAATCACACTCTTTCTTTTAAACGTGAAATTGATGTCAAGGCATATTCTGTTCTTGAATCCCATATTATAGGCGGTAAACCGGTTGTTCCTTTTGCGCTTATGGCCGAATGGCTTGGACATGGAGCTCTCCATGTAAACCCCGGGCTTTTTCTTCATGGCCTTGATGATATCAGGCTTTTAAAAGGGATAACGCTGGATAAAAATAAAAAGCTTATTCGCCTTTTGACAGGTAAACCCGTTAAAAAAGAGTCGTTCTTCGAAGTAAACGTTGAAATAAGAGACGGAATGAAAGACGGAGTTGAAATAATACATACGCGGGCAAAAGCAATTCTTGCCGATTCGATTATTATGAATCCTCCCGCATATAACATTCCCGATAAAATCTCCTCGAAAACTTATAAACGTAGCATGGATGAAGTATACGATAAAATTCTCTTTCATGGAATAGAGCTGCGTGGAATAAAAGAAATTATCGGTTATTCATCAAAGGGAATGGTTGCGCGCATCTCCCCTGCCCCGCATCCTGATAAATGGATAAAAGATCCGTTAAGGAACCGGTGGATATCTGATCCGCTCGCGCTTGATTCGGCATTCCAGATGGCCATTCTGTGGTGCTATGAAGAGCTGCAGCAGTTATCTCTTCCAAGCTACTGCCGAAATTATCGCCAGTACTGCAGCAACTTCCCATCCGATGGAGTTACGGCAGTTCTTGAAATAAGGGAAGCCTTAAAGCATAAAATAAAATGTGACATTACATTCCTTGACGCCCATAACATTGTTGTTGCCATGCTGAATGGATACGAAGCAGTTATAAGTAATTCCCTTTTCAATTCATTCAGACCTCAATAACATTTCTTGCAGCATAAATAAATGATCAAAAATTTTATCCATAGGCCTCTGAACTGTGAAATCACATCGATTGGAGGCTATTATGTCATGACAAAAGAAGTGCGCATTCCTCTGGGAGAACGCAATGTATTTTATATGACAGGTTGCGCCGCTTTTGACACTACATGCTGCGGAACAGGAGGATGTGCGTTTGCCAATGTACCGGGATTTATATTAAGCTGGAAAAACAAATTTAACTCGGATGATTTTTATGTTTCAGCAATAGAGCCTGTTACCGACTTTGATATTCAAAATAAGATAAGAGAGATTATAAGAAAAAAAGAAGGAATAAATCAGGTCAATTTTGATTTATAAATCCACTACCTCAAAAGCGGGGACAATCAGTGATAAATATATTATTCAAATGGCTGATTCTCACATCATCAATCATGATAACTTCTTATCTTATCGATGGAATACGGGTTGCTGATATTTCATCGGCCTTTCTTGCCGCAGCAGTCCTCGGGATTTTGAATGTTTTCCTGCGACCCATTGCAATAATCCTTACTCTTCCTGTAAATATTCTAAGTCTTGGTCTGTTTACCTTCGCAATAAATGCGCTCCTGTTGATAATAACTTCGCAAACCATATCAGGTTTTGAAGTTAATGGGTTTTGGGCAGCAGTAATCGGGTCGTTTGTTATAAGCATTATAAGCTGGGTGATTAATACCCTCGTTAGAAAAAAAGTAACAATAAAAAGTGAGAAAGATCCGGAATTTATAGACCTTAAGAATAAAGGGGATGATAAGTGGGAGTAAACATATTACTTAAGTAAAATTATTCGTTTTTTTGCTTGACGCTTATAAAGTTTTATTATAAACGGAAAAAACAATGTGAATTCAATTCACTAGTCACTTTACCACATGCAAAGGTTTTGGGATCTTTGACATGTAACAAGAAACAGTTTTTAAAAGGAGATTTATTTTGGCAACAGGTATTGTAAAATGGTTCAACGATAAAAAGGGGTTTGGTTTTATCGAAAAAGAAGAAGGCGGAGATGTATTTGTTCATCATTCAGCTATCACAATGTCAGGTTTCAGAACCCTTGCAGAAGGAGACCGTGTTTCCTTTGATGTTGAGCAGGGTAAACAAGGTCCTGCAGCAAAGAACGTGGTAAAAATCTAGTTTTCCATGGCTTAAAAAAAGGGCATCTTGTTAACGCACAATAAAAGATGCCCTTTTTTATTTGAACCGAAACAGCGAACGCATTCCCCGCCGAAGATTCCGCCAATCAGTATGGCGGGCGAACTTGCTGCGGGGAGCTTCAATTGCGCCCGTTTTTTATTTGCTCACATTCCCCGCATTTTTTTTACCCGCAACAACCCGGGGCTGTTGTGCATGTACATGAGAGGCGAATAACAACCGGCTGCCATGAAATAGCTCTCTATTTCATCAAACAATACGGGTCTGTCCGGCCATGTAAAGATTTTTTCTTTCTTTTTCAAGGCATCCCATTCTCTCTTCGGCTTTGGGCTTCCATGAAGTGCCTGCTTTTTTGCAGTATCACATATGAACATTTCGCAGACTATGGGTTTTATCTTCCACATGCAGCCCTTTTCCCCCAGATAAACGCATTTAAACCCATCGTTTTGTTTTTCTAAAGCAGCCTTCAGGATATCTATATCTGTTGGATCAGACATGATAACATTTATGACAACGTCGGCAAAGAAAGTTATTACTCCTTCCTTTGAACAGCACGCGCTAAGATTGCTTTTATAACATTTCATAGTACAGATATCACCAAGGTGCCTTGCATGAAAATCGTCCACTTCTGCACGAAAAGCCAGATAATCGCTTATTTCATTCTCCAGTTCAGCCCTTATCCGTGAAGAATTTTTTTTCAAATGACAGACAATCAGGGACAGGGTTTCTGATTGTTCTTCCTGATAGGATTTATATTGTGCGGTCATTTCTGAATGCCCCTGTTTTGTATTGCAATTTTGCACAGCTATGTGTCAAATATTCTGATAATTGAGTATAGCCATTTCCTGAAATATTAACAAGGCGGATATTATAAACCGAGAGCTTTGAACTGAAACAGCGAGCGCATTAACCGTTGCTTGCGGAGGGGAATCTTCAATAACTCACGGTTGTCATCTCTTTTGATATGGGTACGCATGCATAACGCATGAAAGGATTATTTTGAATTTTGATGACACAACTATAACAATTATTTTATCTGCTGTTTCTTTTCTTGCCGGATT
>JAHJQU010000118.1 GCA_018819005.1 Pseudomonadota bacterium
ACATCACTCGTTACATATATCTTTCCCGTTGGCGGCGTCATCCTCGGCGTACTCTTTCTCGGTGAACATCTTTCCTGGCAACTACTCGCAGGCTCGGCGCTTATCCTCGCAAGCCTTTTTGTGGTAAATTACAAACCTAAAACAGCATGAGTTACTTCATTTAATAGTTGTCCATTATGTCGGAGTCATCCGGACCGGCGCCTTTATTTTCTTTCCTGGCATGCCCAGATTCCCAGCGTTTATCGAGATAATACAAAACAGGAACGGTCATGCGGGAAAAAAGCAGAGACGCCACTTCACCGGCCATAAGAGATATGGCAAGACCCTGAAATATCGGATCAAACAATATCACCGATGCTCCTACAACTACCGCAGCGGCAGTAAGCATCATGGGCCTGAAGCGCACGGCCCCCGCATCTATTACTGCAAGATCAAGCGGCATACCCTGTGCAACCCGAAGCTCGATAAAATCAACTAGAATAATGGAATTTCTTACAACGATTCCTGCACCGGCTATAAAACCTATCATGGATGTTGCAGTAAAAAATGCTCCCATCAGCCAGTGAGCAGGAAGTATTCCTATAAGGGAAAAAGGAATTGCCGCCATTATCACTATCGGGGTTGAAAAGGAATGGAACCAGCCAACGACGAGTACAAATATAAGAATGAGAACCACTCCAAAAGCTATTCCAAGATCCCTGAAAACCTCGTACGTTATATGCCATTCACCGTCCCATTTCATTGAAAACCTGCGCTCTGTTTCAGGAACTGCCGAAGTATGCTGGATAATTTTATAGCCTTCGGGGATGGATATGGCATCAATCTTTTTCCTCATCTCAAGTATGGCATAAACAGGGCTTTCCTTTTCACCGGCAACGTCACCGGTAACATAGACAACCGGCATAAGGTTTTTGTGGTATATGCTCCTGTCCAAATCGGTTTTATCTGCTTTTACCAGACTGGAAAGAGGGATGAGGCTGCCGTCTTTCTGGGAAATTTTTATCGCTTCAAGTCTTTCAATTCCGGCCCGCTCTGAAAGAGGCATTTTCAATAAGATAGGGACATCCTCTTTTTCGAGGGGTTGATGAAGCAGTCCTGCCTGTCTCCCTGAAAGCGCGAGTTCCAGAGTACTTGTTATCCTGGCAAGGCTTATACCGTGAATGGCTGCCTTTTCTTTATCAACAGACAAATTATACCTTGGCTGATTTTCTTCCATGTACCAGTCAACATCAACCACTCCGGGTGTTTCTTCGAATATTTTTTTTATATTTTCGGCAAGTTGCCGCTGGCGGCTGTAATCAGGACCATATATCTCGGCAACAAGGGTTGAAAGAACAGGCGGGCCCGGGGGGACTTCCGCAACTTTTATCCTGGCATTATACTTTTCAGCAATCTTTTGCAAAGGGGGACGTATGCGCTTTGCTATTTCATGGCTCTGGTCTTTTCTTTGCCCCTTTCCCGCAAGATTCACCTGGATGTCTGCTATATTTGGTCCCCTGCGTAAAAAATAATGGCGCACGAGGCCGTTAAAGTTGAAGGGCCCGGCAGTTCCTGCATAGATTTCGTAATCGACAACTTCATTTACTGTTTTAATGTAATCGCCCATTTCAATGGCGGCCGATACGGTCTCTTCCAGAGTCGAATATTCAGGCATGTCTATTATTATCTGGAATTCACTCTTGTTGTCGAACGGAAGCATCTTGACACGAACTTTTTCTAACAATACGAGAGCGCAGGATGCTAAAAGAAGAAAAGCAACGAGAATAATAAAGGCCGAACGCCAGAATGGTTTTTTAATGAGAGGGGTCATGACCCGGCGGTAAAGCTGAGTACTCCATCCCTCTTTTTCATGATCTCCCCCTTATTCTCCGTGTGGCTGATGAGTCTTACGGAGGCCCACGGGGTCACAATAAACGCCACAAGAAGCGAAAAAACCATTGCGGCAGAAGCACCTACCGGGATCGGGCGCATGTAGGGGCCCATTAGGCCGCCCACAAAAGCCATGGGAAGTATTGCAGCTATAACGGTAAAAGTTGCAAGTATTGTTGGATTCCCGACCTCATCAACAGCCTCTATTGCAACTTTATGCTTCGGACGACCCTTATTTTCAGGCAGCCTGTTATGGCGGACTATGTTTTCAACAATAACTATGGCGTCATCAACGAGAATTCCGATTGAAAATATAAGGGCGAAAAGAGTTATCCGGTTTAAGGTATAGCCATAAAGAAAGAATACGGACAGGGTTAATGCAAGGGTTACGGGTATTGCAAGAGCGACTACTCCTGATTCACGGTGGCCGAGTGTGAACCAGATGAGTATTGAAACCGATAATATCGCAATCAGCATATGCAAAAGAAGTTCGTCTGATTTTTCTTTTGCCGTTTCACCGTAGTGCCTTGTTATGGTCATGTTTATGTTGTCGGGGATAACCGTTCCTTTTGCTTCTTCGATTCTTGCAAGAACCCTGTTTGCGACTGTTATGGCATTTGTACCTTTCCTTTTTGCCAAAGTAAGGGTGACGGCCGGACGTATGCCTTCAGGCAGCGCATCGCCTGAAATCTTTTTTTCTTTCGCGGCGGGACCCGTTCCAAAAAACACATACTGGCCGGGCTCAGCCGGCCCGTCTGAAACAGAGGCTACATCCTGGAGAAACACCGGCCTTCCATCATGAACAGAGACTACTATCCTTTTTATATCTTCAGCGTCTTTAAGGAATCCGCCTGTATGAACAATAACCTGACCTTCCTGTGACGGGAAAGATCCCGGATCCGACTCCTGGTTAGCGGCGCATACCATGGAAAAAACAAGTTCAGGATCAAGCCCGAAGGCCGAAAGCCTGACAGGATCGATACTCACTTCAACCTGTCGGCGTTCTCCCCCGATCATGGTTGTTATTGAAACGTTATCTTCTCGTTTTGCAATGTTTTCAACTTCAGCAGCAACACGCCTTAGCGTATAATGATCAGCATCTTTTCCCCAGAAAGTTAATGCAAGAATAGGCACATCGTCTATGTAACGGGGTTTAACAAGCGGAGGAGAGACAGAGCATGGAATCCTGTCCATGTTTGCCATGAGCTTTGACTGAAGACGAACAATAGCCCCTTCTTCGTCCTGCCCGACAAAAAAACGGACGATAGCCATTGACATGCCGGGACTTGATGTTGAGTATATATATTCAACACCTGGAATTTCCCATAAAAGCTTTTCCATAGGGGAGGTGACGCGCTCTTCCACCTCTTTTGCGCTTGCACCCGGCATGGCAACGAAGATATCAATCATGGGAACAATGATCTGGGGTTCTTCTTCCCTCGGCAGCGCGATAACCGAAGCGATTCCCAAAAGAATAGATGCAATAATTATCAGGGGAGTCAGCTTCGATTCAATGAAAAAATTGGCAATTTTCCCTGCTGCGCCGGTCTTCAGGTTCATGAAGAGGCCTCCACGCTCATTCCGTCAGCCATATTTAATGGTGGATTCGGCAAGTAGCGGTCTCCAGGCTTTAATCCGGAAAGAATTTCCACAGATTTGTCAAAAGATTTGCCGGTGCGGATAATCCTGTAATGGGCTTTCCGAGCATCATCAATCACATAAATGCCTGTTAACTGGCCCTGGTATACCAAAGCTGAAGAAGGAATCAAAAGCATTGTTACTTCTTCTGAAGGAATCTGAACCCGGGCATACATCCCGGTGTGAATATTATCTTGCGCCTTAAAATCAACCTTTACTAAAAAAGAACGGGTTTTGCTGTCTGCAGCCCGAACTAAAGCGCTGATCACTCCTTCAAGAGAAAGATCATTTGCGGCCGGGATGATGATATTAACTTTTTTACCGATACCCGCATTCTGCACATAACTTTCCGGAACAACCAGCTCAATGTAATATCCTTCTCTTCCTTCAATGCCGAGCAAAGGGCTTCCCGGAGAAGCAAGATCTCCGGCTTCGACCATTTTGGCCGTAACCAGAGCGTCATAGGGCGCGGTGATTACCGAATCTTTTTTAAAT
>JAHJQU010000119.1 GCA_018819005.1 Pseudomonadota bacterium
ATGCAAAGTGAAGTCATGTTTGCAGGTTTTGGCGGCCAGGGGATTCTTTTCAGCGCGAAAATTCTGGCTCACGCGGCCATGGAGCAGGGTTATGAGGTCGTATGGATTCCTTCCTACGGCCCGGAGATGCGCGGTGGAACGGCATATTGCATGGTAGTGATAAGCGACAGGCCGATAGGTTCCCCGATAGTAAGGAACCCTCAGCACCTTGTTGCAATGAACCGGCCTTCTCTTGAAAAGTTTGCCCCGGTTGTTAAACCTGGCGGTGTTATAATGATCAACAGCTCGCTTATACAGATCGGTTCGGGCCGGAAGGATGTTGATGAACTCAGGGTTCCTGTAACCGATATAGCAAATGAAATCGGAAGCGTTAAGGCTGCCAACATCGTAGCCCTCGGGGCTTTTGCAGCCCGGAGCATGATGGTCGATTTTGAAATTCTGACGGAATCGGTCAAGGCCGAATTTGCCGGCAAGGCGAAATTGATACCGCTTAATATGAAAGCGCTTGAAAGGGGCAGGCAGGCCGCTTCGGGCTGAAAGAACAGTAAGAATATTATGCCATGAAAAGATTAATAATTCCAGAATATATACGGTCGATAAAACCTTATGTTCCGGGCAAGCCTATTGAAGAGCTTGAAAGGGAATATGGTATTGCAGGTTCCATAAAAATGGCTTCGAATGAGAATCCCCTTGGACCTTCTCCCATGGCTGTTAAGGCTATTAAAGGAGTTATTTCAGGTCTCAACCGATACCCTGACGGGAGTGGGCATGATCTTGTCATGAGTCTTTCGGAATATCTGGGAGTTTTGCCGGGAAAGATCATTCTTGGAAACGGCTCTGATGAAATTATAGGATTACTCACACGCGCATTCCTTGTGCCGGGAGATGAAGTTGTAATACCTGACCCTTCGTTTCTCATGTATGAGATAATGGCCAGAAGCGCGGGCGCAAGCCTTTTACGTGTTCCTTTAAAATCGCTTTCAATTGATCTTGACGGTATAGCCGGAAAGATTTCAGAAAGAACCCGCATAATTTTTATATGCAATCCCAATAATCCGACAGGGACGATTTTGTCAAAAAGTGATTTTGAGAAATTTCTTCAAAAGGTTCCTCAGGATGTCATTATTGTTGTGGATGAGGCATATATAGAGTTCGTGCGGGATGATAACTGCTTCAGAGGCATTGATTATCTCGATTCGGGACGACCTGTTGTTACTCTCCGGACTTTCTCCAAAATATATGGTCTTGCCGGACTCCGGATTGGGTATGGCGTAATGCCGGAAGAGATAGCGGGCATATTAAACAGGATCAGACCCCCTTTTAATGCGAGTTCTCTGGCTCAGGCCGGGGCTATCGCTGCCCTCCGTGATGAAGCCTTTTTCAGAAAAACCGTCAGCCTTATTCATAATGGACTTGATTATATGTATGATTCTCTTAACAGAATGGGTATCAGATATTTCACTACTCAGGCCAACTTTTTTTTGATAGATGTCGGTAAAAAGGCGGATGATGTTTTTGAAAATTTACTCAGGAAGGGAATCATAATAAGATCAATGACATCTTATGGCTATCCCGAATATGTCAGGGTTACGGTCGGACTACCGAAAGAGAATGTTCGTTTCTTAAAGGCTCTTGAAAAGGTCTTTTAATGAAAAACCAGTCAGATTCCGGCGGGAAACTCCTTCTTATTACCATTGACGGTCCTGCAGGAGCCGGAAAAACAACGGTGAGCAGAATGTTGTCAGACCGTCTCGGTTACAAGTATATTGATACCGGATCTCTTTACAGGGGCGTTGCCCGGGAAGCAAAAAAAGCCGGTATCGGCCATGATGATGATGCCGGCCTCGAGATGCTTTGCGGCTCTCTCAGGCTTGAATTCGTCCAAGACACGGATGGCCCTCACCTTTTTTCAAACGGTTTTGACATTAATGGTGAGATCAGGACGCCGGAGATGTCAATGCTTGCTTCCGCGGTTTCTGCAAGGCCGGTTGTGAGGAAATACCTTCTTACCCTGCAAAGGGAGCTTGGAAAGGGAAAGGGGGCTGTTTTCGAGGGACGCGACATGGGAACTGTTGTGTTTCCCGGAGCAGATATAAAATTTTATCTGAATGCTTCTGTAAAGACCAGGGCAATAAGGAGGTATAAAGAACTTTCAGATAAAAAGGATTCCTCTACAATCGAGGAGATTGAAAGAGATATCAGGCGTCGTGACGAAAATGACAGCACAAGGACTCTTGCTCCTCTTAAGCCCGCCGAAGATGCCATTAAAATAGATTCGACAGACCTCGATGTCGAATTTGTTGTTAATCTTATGATATCCCACGTTCAGAAGCATCTAATGCAATGATGAAAAGGGTTCGAGGATTCAAGGGGCCAAGGATTTTTCTCTTGAATCATAGAACCCTGGAATCCTCCTGCTCCATCAACTAATTTTTGTGATAATCCTGAAAAAAAATGAGCAGCAGCAAAAATAAGATTGTTTTTTAAAAAATAGTCTGATACCAGTCACAAGTTATAATAAGCTATATGTTTAAGGGATAGCGATCAAATAGGCTAAGGGGGTACTTTCTTTTCATGGAAAATCTGGTTAATGACGATACAAATGAGAATCCAAAACAACAAGGTTTGTCCGATTCTGAGGTGATGAAAGAGTCCGGCGACGAGAAACTGCAGGATGTGGCATTAAAACCTGATTCATCGGAAGTAAAATTATCTGAAGATGTTAAAGGCCGTGACGACAGCATGGAAGAACTGATGGGCATGTACGACGAGAGCTTTAAACGTTTTCAGGAGGGTGAAGTCGTTACAGGCAGAATAATATCGATAGACAAGGATTATGTCCTTGTCGATATTGGCTATAAATCGGAAGGGCAGATAAGGATTAACGAATTCAGGGAAGAAAATGGCAACATAACCGCCAAAATCGACGATACCGTTGAAGTTATGGTGGAATGGTGGGATGATGAGGAAGAGCGGGTAGTCCTTTCTAAAGAAAAAGCCGAGAAGGTCAAGGTCTGGGATGACATAAAGAAAGCTCATGACGATGACGGCATCGTCGATGGAGTAATATTAAGCCGTGTTAAGGGCGGTTTTTCTGTTGATATCGGCGTTCAAGCATTTCTGCCCGGTTCACAGGCGGATCTCCGACCGATAAGAAATCTTGATGAACTTGTAGGAAAAACATTTACTTTCAAGATATTAAAGTACAACCGGAAAAGGAGCAACGTTGTCCTTTCAAGAAGAGCTATTCTTGAGCAGGATCGCGAGTCTAAAAGATCCGCCACCCTTTCGGCAATTCATGAAAACAAAGTTATTGAAGGATTTGTTAAAAATATTACCGAGTACGGCGTATTCGTTGATCTTGGAGGTGTGGACGGACTTCTTCATATTACAGACATTTCATGGGGCAGGGTCAAGCATCCGGCTGAAATGTTTGCGGTCGGCGACAA
This sequence comes from Pseudomonadota bacterium, assembly GCA_018819005.1. Classification (GTDB taxonomy): domain Bacteria; phylum Desulfobacterota; class Desulfobacteria; order Desulfobacterales; family RPRI01; genus RPRI01. The sequence continues at coordinate 3,450 of JAHJQU010000119.1, forward strand.
GATAAAAGTCAAGATCCTCAGCATAGATCACGAAAAGGAAAGAGTTTCACTCGGAATGAAACAACTGACGGGTGACCCATGGCTGGCTGCTTCTGAAAAATATGCAATTGGTTCCCGTGTAACAGGCAAGGTGGTGAGCCTTACCGATTACGGAGCTTTTGTCGAACTGGAGGAGGGTATTGAAGGCCTTATTCACGTTTCAGAAATGTCGTGGACACGCAAGATCCGACATCCTTCCAAAGTCGTGTCTGTTGGAGAGGCGATCGAAGCGATTGTTCTTGATATAAAACCCGAAAACAGGCGCATTTCTCTCGGCGTAAAGCAGGTGGTTCCGAATCCATGGGATGTTATAAGTGAAAACTATCCTGTTGGAACAACAATAGAAGGAAAAGTTAAAAATGTAACCGATTTCGGAATTTTTGTAGGAATTGATGAAGGCATTGACGGCCTTGTTCATATTTCAGATATTTCCTGGACAAAACGCATAAAGCATCCTTCGGAGCTTTATAAAAAAGGGGATGTGATACAGGCCATAGTCCTTGCAATCGAGAAAGAAAACGAAAGATTCTCTCTGGGAATCAAGCAGCTTCAGAAAGATCCCTGGGAAACGGTCAGCGAGCGTTACAAAGTAGGAAAAGAGATAACCGGGACAATAACGAATGTAACGGATTTCGGTATTTTTGTTGAGCTTGAGGAAGGAATTGAGGGGCTGGTGCATGTTTCCGAAATCAGCAAGGAGAAGATTAAAACACCGGTTGGAAAATTCAATGTCGGGGATGCCTTGACTGCGAAGGTTATGAACATTAACAGCGTTGAAAGAAGAATCGGTCTTTCCATCAAACGTCTTCAGTTGGATGATGAACAGGGCATCCTGACAGACTATATTAACAACATGAAACCTGCGACTTCTACTTTCGGAGAGATGCTGCGGGAAAATCTTCAGGAAAAATTAAACGGGGAATAATCTTTATTCGGATAAAGCTGCCGGATTAAAGGCTGCTTTATCCGAAGTACTTTTATATGAGAATACAGGAGTCAGAATACAGAATACAGAAGAAAAACAATACCATGGTTATTCTGGCTCCTGACTCCTGGCTCCCGTATTCTCATGCTTCGTTGTGCCCGCTCCGGGCATGGCTGTTAGTATAACATACCACTTATATTTAAAGAAAAAATCAATGTTTTCACGAAGGCATCCATATCTGTTTTTCATTCTGGTATCTTCTTCCATCTTTGCTGCTGTGATTATTGGCATCTCCACGCTTATTTTCCTTGGAACACGGGAATCCGATTTTAATATGGGGGAGAAAGTAGGGGTTGTTGAGATATCGGGTATAATTACAGATGCCAGGGATACAATCCGCAATATCAAAAAATACCGCGAGGATGATTCCATTAAGGCGATAGTTTTAAGAATAGATTCGCCGGGGGGTGTAGTGGGACCTGCTCAGGAAATATACAGGGAAGTCAGGAAGACGGTCGGGGAAAAGAAAATTATTGCTTCCATGGGCGCTGTCGCAGCATCCGGGGGATATTATGTAGCGGCCGGTACTGACGGTATAATGGCAAATCCCGGAACAATAACCGGCAGCATAGGGGTTATAATAGGATATACAAATTTTGAAGAGATTTTGCAGAAGATCGGTTTGTACCCGGTTGTTGTTAAGAGCGGAGAATACAAAGATATGGGATCTCCTGTCCGTAAAATGACGGAAAGAGAAAAAAAGCTGCTTCAGGATTTTGTTGACAGTACTCACAGGCAGTTTGTTGCTGCCGTTGCCGAGGGACGCAAGATGGATCCGGCGAAAGTAAGAGCTGTTGCGGACGGACGGATTATTACAGGTGAAGATGCCAAATCGCTGGGACTTGTTGATCGTCTTGGAAATATTGAAGACGCAATCGAATGGGCCGGCAGAATGGGTGGTATTAAAGGAAAGATATCCGCCGTTTATTCGAGAAAGGCGAATATTTCATTCATAGATTATTTCATCGAATCTTCCATCATGAAAATAGTTAACCGCATTGTAAACCCGGAACTTTATGTCGGGTATATTCTAAAAGCTCCTATCTGAAATCTGCATAACACCCGTACTTCCAAGTTCGTGTATCGTACAGCGTACTTCGATGTGCGATTTTCTAAATTCTGTTTTTATAGAAGGGTTGTATCTCCAATCCCTTTCCGGATTATTTCAGGGATGTCATCAATCAGTGAAACAACGCTTGATGGTTGACCCGGAACAGGGCCTCCGTCTATCACTATATCGATTCTTGAGCCGAAGTGGTCATGGATTAAGGAAGGATTATCAAAAACAGCGCCGTCCGGCATTGTGGCGCTTGTAGATATAATTGGGTTCCCGATCTCTTCAACAAGCGCAAGGCATATTTTATTGTTTGGCACCCTTATCCCTGCTGTCTTGCGGTTTGTCAGCATTATCTTCGGAACAAGCTTTGAACCTTCAAGAATAAAAGTATATGGTCCGGGGAGAAGACGCCTCATGGTCTTATAAGCGTAGTTTGATACTTTGGCATAATCGCTGATATTTTTAAGCCCTGAACATATGAAGCTGAAAGGCCTGTTCTTGTCCCTCTGTTTGAGCAGGTATATTTTTTCAATGGCCTTTTTGTTCATTATGTCGCAGCCTATTCCATAGTAAGTATCTGTAGGATAGGCGATAATACCATCCTTCTTCAGGACTTCAGAAACCTTCCTTATGAGGCGCTGCTGCGGATTATCCGGGTTTATTTCAATCAGCATAATTACAACAATAAACTGTTAAGAATAAAAATTATTCCAAAACTCCTTCTATTGCGGAAAAACACGGACTCTTTTAGTATGTGTTCTGTTTACTTGTCAAGGTAAAGGCAAATAATGATTGCCAAAGAAACCCCCTTCTGCTATTCGGATATAACAATTTGAGCGACTGCGGTACTCGCTTTTCAATCTGGCATTCATTTTACTATGCAATAAATTCAATATGATAGGGTGTAAACAACCGAACTTCGAATATCGGGCCCGTTACACGGGTACATCGAATATAGCACTTTGAAGTACGATGTACGGATTATTAATAAAACAAATTTACCTGGGAGGAACTCATGGTCAGAGCAGAACTTGAGGATGCCTATTCTTTTGATGATGTCTTACTTATTCCAAACTATTCCGATGTGTTGCCTAAGGATGTGAATACAACGACATATCTTACAAAGAACCTTAAATTAAACATACCAATTGTCAGCGCCGCCATGGATACTGTTACCGAAGCCCAAACTGCCATAAGCTTGGCGCGTGAAGGTGGAATCGGCTTCATACACCGTAATATGGGTATAAAAAACCAGGCTATGGAAGTGGACAAGGTTAAAAAATCTGAAAGCGGTATGATAGTTGATCCCGTTACTATTCATCCGGATCAGAAGGTATGGGAAGTTCTTAAGCTGATGGAGGAATACAGGATTTCAGGTGTTCCTGTTACAAAAGGGGACCAGCTTGTCGGAATAGTCACAAACAGGGACTTGCGTTTTGAAACCAAGCTTGACAGAAAAATTGAAGATGTGATGACAAAGGATAACCTTGTTACTGTTTCGGAAGGTATTCCGCTGGAGGAATCGAAAAAACTTCTGCACAAGCACAGGATTGAGAAGCTGCTTGTTGTTGATAAGAAAGGCCGTCTTACAGGCATGATAACCATAAAAGATATTGAAAAAATAAAAAAATATCCGAATGCCTGCAAAGACAGGATGGGAAGGCTCAGGGTAGGAGCCGCTGTGGGTGTCGGGGCTGATATGGAAGAGCGGGCTGAAAAGCTTCTCGTTGCCGGCGCGGATGTTATAGTCATTGATACTTCCCATGGCCATTCGAAGAATGTTATTGAGGCAGTCAAGATTTTAAAGAGCACTTTCAAGGATATGGAACTTATTGCGGGAAATGTTGCGACCGAAAAGGGAACCAGCGATCTTGTCAAGGCCGGAGTCGATGGAGTCAAGGTCGGCATAGGTCCCGGTTCCATATGCACAACCCGCATAGTAGCCGGTGCAGGTGTGCCTCAGATAACGGCCATTATGAACTGCAGGAAGGTTTCAGATAAAACAGGCGTGCCGCTGATTGCCGACGGCGGGATAAAGTTTTCAGGGGATCTCACAAAAGCGATCGGTTCGGGAGCCCATGTAGTCATGATAGGCGGATTGTTCGCCGGAACAGATGAGAGCCCCGGCGAGTCAATCTTTTTTCAGGGGCGCAGCTACAAGGTTTACAGGGGCATGGGCTCCATTGAGGCGATGAAAGCCGGGAGCAGGGACAGGTACTACCAGGGAGATCAGACAGAAGAAGACAAGCTGGTTCCCGAAGGAATTGTGGGACGCGTTCCATACAAGGGAACACTCTCATCGAATATTCTGCAGCTTGTCGGGGGTCTGAAAGCCGGAATGGGATACGTTGGTTGCCGGACGATAAAAGAGTTGAGGGAAAAGGCGAGGTTCGTTAGAATAACCGCTGCCGGGTTGCGTGAAAGTCACGTTCATGATGTAATAATCACCAAGGAAGCTCCCAACTACAGGCTCGATTGAGCGGAAATGAACAGTGAATAGTGAACTTCAGCTTCAGCCTTAAATTATCAAACCATCAGGTCGTATAAATATGCCGGATACATTTCCTTCTTTTGTCCATCTTCACGTACATACCCAGTACAGCCTCCTTGACGGAGCCATAAGAATCAACCATCTCCTGGACCGTGTGCGCGATTTCAGAATGGATTCAGTAGCCATAACCGATCATGGAACGATGTTTGGAGCCATGGAGTTTTATCTTAAGGCTACGGATGCTGATATTAAGCCTGTAATCGGCTGTGAGTGCTATCTCGCCCCGCGAAAACTTACCGACAAGACTCCTCAGGACAACAGGGGGCTTTCCCATCTTGTTCTTCTGGCTGAGAACAATGAAGGTTACGCGAACCTGTGCAAGCTTGTTTCAATAGCTCACTTAAAAGGTTTTTACTATAAGCCACGCATAGACAAAGAGATACTTTCCAGATACAGCAAGGGAATTATCGCCCTTTCGGCATGCCTTCACGGTGAAATACCAACACTGATAGGTGAAGGAAAATCGGTGGAAGCAGATGAAGCGGCCCGCTGTTACCTTGATCTTTTCGGAGGAGATAATTTTTTTCTCGAACTGCAGAATAACGGATTGG
>JAHJQU010000120.1 GCA_018819005.1 Pseudomonadota bacterium
GCACACTGTATTATGCGGCTCCCGGAAATTTCCTGTGCGCGACCCTTTCTTTTCAATGATCAAAAGAAGCCTTAATACGTTTATGAACGCTTTCACTGCGTCGGACTGGACTATGTATCCTTTTTCAACGCAGAACAAAAAGGACTTCTACAATCTCATGGATGTCTATCTGGATGCCGCCTTTTTCCCGCTCATAGACGAGCTTAGTTTCAGGCAGGAGGGGCACCGTCTTGAGATGGAAGAGGAAGCGGTGAACGGAAAGGAACCCGGTCTCGTTTACAAGGGAGTGGTTTATAACGAGATGAAGGGAGCGATGTCCTCCCCCGACCAGGTTCTGGCCCGGGCAGTATTAAATTCGCTGTATCCTTTGACCACATACGGTTTCAATTCCGGGGGAGATCCTGCCGTCATCCCGTCTTTGAATTACGAAGATCTTAAAAAGTTTCACAGGAAGCATTACCATCCCAGCAATTCCTTTTTCTATACATACGGGAATATCCCTTTGCGGGAAAGCCTTTCGTTTATAGAGGAAAAAGTATTGAATAAATTCGAGCGGACGGACCCCGGAACTGTTGTTCCCGCTCATCCCCGGTGGAGCGAACCGAAAATAATCCGGCATTACTATCCGCTGGCAAAAAATGAAGATCCTCTCAAAAAGAATCAGGTCTGCATAGCGTGGCTGACATCGGACATAAACGACATTTTCGAGGTGCTGGTTCTGGTGCTGCTTGAGCACATTCTTCTCGGAAACGCCTCCTCCCCGCTCCGGAAGGCGCTGATAGATTCCGGACTCGGCTCTTCCCTTTGCGATTCGGCCGGGTATGATCCCGGAAACAGGGATACGATGTTTGTCTGCGGCCTGAAGGACGTAAGAGAATCGGATGCCGGTGAGATTGAAAGGATAGTCTTTGAAACGCTTTCAGAACTTGCCGGAAAGGGAATAGATAAAGAACTTATAGAATCGGCGATTCACCAGATAGAGTTTCACCGGAAAGAAATAACAAACACACCATACCCGTACGGAATAAAACTCATGCTTTCATTTGCGGGAAGCAGGCTTCACGGAGGTGATCCGTCAAGGATACTCAATCTTGATGAAGATCTGAACAGGCTCCGGGAGGAATTGTCGAAAGAGCCTCTTTTTGAAAACAGGATAAGAAAGTATTTCATCGGCAATCCCCACAGAGTGCTTTTAACGCTTGTTCCCGATCATGATGTGGAGCAAAGGGAAAACAGACGGGTGGTGGAAGAGCTTGAAAGGATAAAGGCGGGTTTAAGTAAAAGCAATATTGAAAAAATTAAAAATGATGCAACAAGCCTTGAAGCGCTCCAGGGTAAGAAGGAGGATCTCTCCTGCCTTCCAACCCTTGAGCTTTCGGATATCCCGCCGTCTGTGGAGGATGTGAAAGAGACTGCTTCATACGACGGCGTTCCGGTCTCATGCTATGAACAGCCCACGGGGGGGATTTGTTACTTTACCGCGGCAGTCGGAACGGGATTGCCTGATGAAAGGCTGATGCCTCTTGTTCCCTTTTTCTGCTTTGCCTTTTCCAGAACAGGCACTACTGTCAGGAATTATTTGGAGATGGCGAAGCGCATCGACGCCTATACCGGCGGGATCGGCCTTTCCGCAAATGCAAGAACAGGGTTTGGAATATCCGGCTCATGTGTTCCTTTTGTCTCCTTTAACGGGAAATGCCTTGTAAGAAATATAGACATGATGTTTGACATAATTGAAGAGCTTATCTTTAAGCATGATTTTTCAGACCTTGCCCGTTTGAAGAACCTTCTTCTTGAATACAAGGCAGGTCTCGAATCGATGGTTGTACCCGGCGGGCACAGGCTGGCCGTTTCCCTTGCATCCCGGAATTTTTCAAACACTTCGGCATTAAATGAAAAATGGAACGGGATTCATCAGCTCCTTTTTATAAAAAAACTGACCGAAGATCTATCCGGAGGAAAATTAAAGGAGTTTGCAGATAACCTTGCTTTAATCGCTTCCGAAATCATGACCGGAAAGAATTTTAAAACTGCGGTCATAGGCGACGGACGTGCGCTTTCCTCTGCACTTCCACATGCTCTTTCCCTCAGGGGAGGGCTTCCGGAAGGTATCCGTGACTCATTTTCGTTAAACGGTGTTTCAACAGGTAAAGATATGCCAAAGGAGGGTTGGAGCACGTCATCGGCTGTCTCTTTCGTGGCATGTGTTTTTAATGCAGTCCGCATGGAGCATGAAGACGCTCCTGTACTTGCTGTTACCGGGAAGCTGCTCAAGTCCATGTACCTCCACCGGGAGATCCGTGAAAAAGGAGGGGCATACGGCGGATATTCGATTTACAGTCCGGAAGATGGCCTCTTCTCCTATGCTTCCTACAGGGATCCGCATATAATCAACACCCTGAAGGTTTACAGGGAAGCGCCGGCATTCATAAGGGCTGGAAACTTTTGCGATGAAGATGTAAAAGAGGCTATTTTGCAGGTCTGCTCCGAAATAGATAAGCCTGATCCGCCGGGTCCGGCGGCAAGAAAGGCGTTTTACCGGAAAATCGTTTTTCTTTCGGATGAGCTGAGGGCGCGTTATAAAAGCGGAGTTCTTGCAGTAACCCGGGGAAAAGTGATGGAAGCAGCGGAAAAATATTTTGGTGATATAGAAAGAAACTGTGGAGTTGCGGTTATATCGGGTGAAGAAAAGCTTAAATCGGCCAATGAACAGCTTGGAGACTCGGCTCTGAATCTTTTCAGAATATGAAAGGAAGAAGGCTGAAGGCGAAAGCAGAATATCGAATATCGAAGTCCGAAATTCGAAGTCCGATGTCCTGATAAGAAACCATAGACCATTATCAATCCTGAAAAAGTTTTTTAAGGCTACCGCAAACCGTATCGCTCAGCGTTCCTTTCCCCTTGGCAATCTCCACAGTGTAGAGCCCCAATATCTTGTAAAGGGGAAGAAGGTGCGGTGTTTTGGACCCTATTTCAGACAGATGTTTCTCGATTGTCTGGATATCGCCTCTTGCAATAGGGCCGGTCAGGGCATCACAGACGCCCATTTTTTCAATGTTTGAGAGGGTGCCATCAATGAGAGGTTTTAAACCCCTGAAAGCGTCTTTATCCGGAACACCTGCTTGGCGGATGAGGCTCAGTGACAGGTCAATGAGCGTTGCGAGGTAATTTGATGCAACAACAGCGGAAGCATGGTAAAGAATTTTGGCTTCCGTCTGTATGGTGACGCAGCCTGAGCCGAGATCTGCAGCAATCAGACTTGCGGCATCCGTTGCTTTTTTATCGCCTTCGACGGATGTTACAATGCCTGAAAATGGATTATGAGAATATTCCGTTGAGGCAAAGCTTTGCAGGGGGTGCATTGAACCTATGCTCGCCCCGCAGTTTTTTGCCGAGAGAAGCATGGTTGATGTAAGCGCTCCGCTGCAATGAAGTACGACTGAACCGGAGTTGAAGCCGTTTTTCACCGCGATGCTGTCGCAGGCCTCTTTTATTGTTCCGTCAGGTGTTGTTATGAAGACGATATCCGCCTTCCGCGTCGCTTCCCAGGCGATATCTGTGTAATTGACGGAACCGGTCAGGTCCGCGACTCTTTTTGCTGAAGAGAGGCTTTTGCTGGCAAGGCCGGCCGGGATGTAGCCTGCTTCCGCAAGGTATTTCGCAAGGGCTGTGCCGACTCTGCCGCAACCTACTATTGCAAATGAGGGTTTCATTTATTTATTCCCTTTTTTTATACAGCGAGAGGTGATATTTATAATCAGGTAATAATACGATTACAATAATTCGGATTCTCATGCAAGAATGAAAAATATGACGGGTAGAAGGAGGAAAGGACGATGGAACAGAA